>CAXBAL010000013.1:0-17053 GCA_963973475.1 uncultured Micavibrio sp. | reverse complement strand
GACCGTTACGAATAACAACCAATCTGAAAAGAAATTGTTCCTTCAGACTTTGAAAAAAAATAAAACAGAGCGCGTGCCGATGTGGTTTATGCGCCAAGCAGGACGGTATCTGCCGGAATACCGCGCGTTACGGGCGAATAAAAACGGGTTCCTCGATATGGCCTATGACCCCGTGGCGGCCTGTGAAGTCACCATGCAGCCCATACGCAGGTTTCACATGGACGCGGCAATTTTGTTTTCCGATATTCTGGTTGTACCGCATGCGCTGGGTCAGCATCTGGAATTTGTGCCCGGTGTTGGGCCGAAATTGGAGGCGTTGGAGAGCGCGGCTGATATTTCGAGGCTTACCCGTGATAATTTCCATGACGTTCTGAACCCCGTATATGGCACGGTTGCCAATGTCAGAGCGGCGTTGCGGGATGAAGGATTTGATGATGTGGCGCTGATCGGCTTTGCCGGAAGTCCGTGGACGGTGGCGACTTACATGATCGAAGGTGGCTCCAGCCGTGATTTTATGAAGACCAAGCACATGGCATATAGCGATCCGCAAGGTTTTGGCGCGATTATTGATTTGTTGGTTGAAAGTACGGCGGAGTATTTAATCGCTCAAGTCGATGCGGGCGCAGAAGCGCTACAGCTTTTCGATAGCTGGTCCAGCGCGCTGGATGCGGATCAATTCCAGAAATGGTCGGTTGAGCCGACGAAAAAAATCGTGGAATTGATCAAGGCTAAGCATCCTGAAATTCCCGTAATTGGCTTCCCGAAAGGCGCAGGGGTGAATTATATTTCCTACATTGCGCAAACGGGGGTGGATGCGGTTGGTCTGGATTCTGCCGTGCCGACCAGCTGGGCGGCCGAGCATTTGCAATCCAAACTTCCTGTGCAGGGCAATCTTGATCCGTTTAGTTTGTATGCGGGCGGCGAGGCGATGGACACGGCCATTACCAAAATTCTGGATGACCTGTCCGGCGGACCGTTGGTGTTTAATCTGGGTCACGGAATTAACAAAGATACCCCGATCGCGCATGTTGAACGGGCGGTTGAGTTGATCCGTAACTACCGCGTAAAAAAATAAATTTTTCGAGTCTTGGCAGCTATCAAAACTATGCTATGACTCTGCTCAAGCGATTCTGGCTGGCAGATTCGTGGGCACAAAAAAGATTTGAATACCGATGCATGATTTTCTATTAGGCAATTACGAATGGCTCCGCGCTTTTCACATTATCGCGATCATTTCATGGATGGCGGGTATGTTATATCTACCGCGTTTGTATGTTTACCATGCCGATAGTGTGGTTGGGTCCGAGCAATCCGAGACGTTCAAAATCATGGAGCGCCGTTTGCTGAAATTCATTATCAATCCGGCGATGATTGTGACGTTAATTTTCGGTTTGTTGATGCTGTATGCGGTGTCTGCTTTGTTACAAGAAGGCTGGATGCATCTGAAATTAACGGGGATTTTTCTGATGTTCGGCGTGCATGGCGTTTTGGCAAAACACCGGAAATTATTCGAGCGGGACGAGCGTAAAAAAAGCGCGAAATATTACCGCATTTTGAACGAGGTTCCGACCGCGCTTATGGTCATCATAGTAATCGCAGCGGTGGCGCAGCCATTTTAGACTTTAGCCAGTGAAGCTGCTATACTGGAAACATAATCATAAAACTATTGACTCCGCCCTAAGGCTTGGATATATAAGAACTAATCTAAAGTATAATCCATTACATTTTGGGTAAGAATTTGGCGGAAAAGCCAATGTTTTATTGAAGAATTCACCCGTTGCATTTCAACGATGAATTCAGGTTTAGATCAACATAACCAAGGACATATCACATAAGACCTCGATAACGGTTATTACAGTTTACAGCGCCATATCTTTGGCATTCCCCCCTTTCTTTCCAATGAAATAGAAGATCATCACATGAATTTACAAGAATTAAAAACACGCTCTCCGGCCGAGTTAACGGCCTTTGCAGAGGAACTTGATATCGAAAATTGCAGCTCGATGCGCAAACAGGACATGATGTTCGCCATTTTGAAACAATTGGCGCAGCAAGATGTCCCAATCTCGGGCACAGGCGTTTTGGAAGTTCTGCAGGACGGCTTTGGTTTTTTGCGCAGCCCGGAAGAAAACTATCTACCCGGCCCCGACGATATTTATGTATCGCCATCCCAAGTGCGCCGTTTCGGCCTGCGTACCGGTGATATTGTCGAAGGCGAAATTCGCGCGCCAAAAGATTCCGAGCGTTATTTTGCACTTCTTCGTGTGGGCTCGATCAACAACGAAACCCCTGATAAAATTCGCCACCGCATTAATTTCGATAACCTGACGCCGCTTTATCCAGAGCGTAAAATTAATCTGGAGATTGATGATCCGACTGTAAATTCCAATGTTCAGCGCGTTATGGAGTTAACAGCGCCGATCGGTTTTGGACAGCGTGCCTTGATCGTTGCGCCGCCAAGAACCGGTAAAACGGTGATGCTGCAAAATATTGCCAGCTCTATCGCCGCCAACCATCCTGAATCCTACCTGATCGTTCTTCTTATTGACGAGCGCCCGGAAGAGGTGACCGACATGGCGCGCAGTGTGCGCGGTGAAGTGATTTCATCGACATTTGATGAGCCTGCATCCCGCCACGTACAGGTCGCCGAAATGGTCATGGAAAAAGCCAAACGACTGGTCGAACATAAGCGCGATGTTATTATCTTGCTGGATTCGATTACGCGTCTTGCCCGTGCCTACAATACCGTTGTGCCATCATCCGGTAAAGTTTTGACAGGTGGTGTTGATGCCAACGCATTGCAGCGCCCGAAACGTTTCTTTGGTGCCGCCCGTAACATTGAGCAAGGCGGATCGCTGACGATTATTGCGACTGCCCTGATTGATACAGGCTCCCGCATGGACGAGGTTATTTTCGAGGAATTTAAAGGTACGGGTAATTCCGAGCTTGTTCTTGATCGTAAAATTGCCGATAAGCGCGTCTTCCCGGCCATTGATATTCAGAAATCCGGTACGCGGAAAGAAGAGCTTTTGGTTGATCGCGACACCTTGCAGAAAATGTGGGTACTGCGCCGTATTCTTAACCCGATGGGCACGGTTGACGCCGTTGAATTCCTGCTCGGTAAAATGAAAACCACGAAGAATAACGATGAGTTCTTCCAGTCCATGAACCAGTAATACTGCCCTATAGTTTTTAAAAAGCCGCCGGTTTTTGCCGTGCGGCTTTTTTCGTTTTGGGGCCTGTCAATATTTTCAGATGAGTAAAATTCTAGTTAAATACCTGAAATGTTTTAAACTTATTTATCTGAAGAACGCAATAAATTCGAAACGATAGTGTTTGCCATAATAATTTATCTGTGGTGATATGGAGATATAGGCCGCCCCAAAATATAAAAAGCATAAATGAAGAAGCGGCAGGGTAATACTAGGGTTCACCCACAATAATAAAAAACTTTAATACTACAGATCAATCTGGGTGGGTAATAAAAATGAATAATAAGCTCTGTAATACAGGAGCGCGCGCTAACGGCGTCGCATCCTCCTCTTTCAAGATTTCACTATCATTGTCAATACTGGTTATTATGCTGGCGCTTTGTGCCGGAAAAGCCTGGTCTTTCGAGCGCGTTCCTGCGGGTGAGGCCGGACGGTATATTGACAATACCACTACACCAGACACACAAAATTTTTCTTCTTCCTCCCCGGTGCAGAACGATGCTTGCCTTCCCCTGCTTAATAATCACGCCTCGGCAGGCTCTGCAATGGACCGGAACCAGCGCACGGCTGGAAAAGCGGCGGCCGTTGGCCTTGTTTTCGGGATACGGTTTGCTCTTCAACCGTCCCGCGAGATCACGCCGTCAAAACCAAGTCTGGATGTCTGGGCACAAGATGGTGGTATTCAAGGAGATCGTAGCGCTCTTGCGATTGCCGATTACCGCCGCTGCCAAAAGGACAAGGCTCTCAAATCTTCTATCCAGTCTTTAGGCGAGTTTCGCTGGAGACGCTGATAAAATTCAGCGCCTTCAGGGACGAAAGCTCACACCCTTACATTGCAGGTCGTTTCGCAAAACCCGTTTTCTTCCACGGGTGCGCGGAACGGCCGCGATTGTATTTGTGATACTGCTTAAAAAAACTTGTTTGATGAGAGTTACATGAGCCCTGTGATCATACCGCGGAGTTGCATATACCACCATGGCGCGGTGGCAAGATGCACGGAAGCCTCCAGCGCGATCAAATAAAGGGCGGGCGCAATATAAGCGAGACGTTCTGCCGTTTTTCCCAGCTTTGGCATTGGTAATTTTCCACTGCCGGTTAGAATATCGCCCAAAGCCTGTTTCATGGCATGGCGGCTCATAAATTTCACAAGATAGAAAGCAGACGTTAATGCGAGGGCAAAGACTGCTATATCAAATCCCAGTTGAATGATTTGCGCAGGTATGGCGGCGGCGATCATGGCCTGCACGCCAGCAGGGAAGTATATACCGAATATTACAGCCATAAGAGCCAGTGCGATGTAAAAACCTTGTTTGCGCGGTTTGCGGGTGATGTTTTTTAACGCGCGGTCGGAATAAAGGGTGATTTGTTTGATCGTTTCGTTTCTTAAGCCTTGCGGATTGTCCATTTTAATCTTTTTGGCCGCCTTTTTTAGAGGATAACGCGAACTGGCCAGCAATGCGCCGCGCAGTGTTCTGTACTGGGCACATTTTTGTACTTTTTCGGCGACATTGCCGCGATTTTCTGCGGCCTCTTGCAGGCGCTTGATCGGGGTTTTCAGCAATTTATCCAACAGATCAGGTAAATGATATAAGGCGCAGTTATACCCGAATAACAATGTGCCGTGCGTTTCTTCGCCTATTTTATAGCGCAGCTCGCCAAAGGGTACCTGCACGACATAGGGCACAGTGATATAATCGCGCTTGTCTTCGGACTGTTTTTCGTTCTGCTCTTTATAAATTACTTTGGCTTGCGCATGACCTTTCGTAATGAGATCTGGCCCGAGGTCTTCGATCACATCGCCAACGCGGTCTTTAATATTGCTGCGATCCAGATCAAAGCTGGGCATGGCATCAATTTCGAGACGGTAAAAATGGGTGTTCCAGGCATGTCCATTGCAAATGGAACATTGAATCGTACCTTTGGTTTTACATACGCGGCACTGGACTTTCCGGCGTTCGTTGCACAGGCTGCATGAGGTTTTGCCGCGCCCGAAACAGCGTGGACATTGCTGCCGACCATTTGGCCCTTGTATGAATTGAGAACCGTTACACTGTTGGCAGACATCAAGCCCTTGCCCGTGGCATTGGGGGCACATCTCGTGGCCTTGACCATGACAGCGCTGGCATTGGACTTGTCCTTTGGCATGACAATTTTTGCACGCTTCATAAAATACGTAATCGGTATAGAGGAACGGCAATTTAATTATTTGGCCATCAAGCCCATAGCCCATATCCTTGCGCTCTTCGGCGACATAAGTTTGCACTTGTTTGACAATATCGGCGCGGTGGGTGATTTTTTGTTCCTGTTTGGCGATTTCTTCGTGAATCGCTTTGGGACTTGGCAATTGTTTGCCGGGGCGTTTCCCCGCCTCGATCCGCTCCAGCGTTTTAAAGCGGAATTGCAATTTGGTAGTGGCCAGATATTGCAACGTACCTCCATCGAAGTTAACTTCGGTAACGTCCTCGCCTTTAATGCCATTGCCGTCAACAATTGCGCGGATTTTCTGCAGGCCCTTTTTCTTAAATTCAGGGTCGACTTCGGTTATGGCCGTGCTGGCAGTATTGGTCATACCAAGCGTGGAGGGGTGGGGCGTATCGCTGCCTTCGTGCGGTAATGGTGGTTGCGCCGGTGATGTCGGCGGTTCGTTCGGGTCTGGATAATCTGACGTATCGTCGTTCACGGTCAAGAAGCTTTCAGCGTTTTGTCTAAAAATTCATAGCTGCGGGAGTTGGCGAGATCCGCCGCCTCTTTATTGTAATGCATTCCGCCGCCTCTGGCAAAGGCATGCTCCATTCCTTCGTAACGGTAGGTTTGCGCCCATTTACTACCCTTCATAGCGGCGATTATTTTATCTTGCGCGTCTTTGGGTGTGAAATCATCCGCGCCTGCGATGTGAATAAGGATGGGCGAGGTAAAATTATCGGCCTTGTCCAGCATATCGGCCAGCCCAACGCCATAATAGCTGACAGAGGCATCAATATCGGTGTCGGCGGCCATTTCATAGGCGAGCTTGCCACCCAGACAATAACCCATACAGCCGACTTTACCGTTGCATTCGTTATGGTCGCGTATTTTGGTGAGCGTAGCGGCCAGATCCTCCATCCCCTTTTTTTGATCAAAAATACCAAACAGCTCGAAGGCACGTTCTAGTTCTGCCGGTACGGCGTCTGTCAGCTCTATGCCCGGTTCAATACGCCAGAATAAATCCGGGCAAATAGCAATATAACCGCGCGCCGCCAGATCATCACATTTGTCCCGCATTTCTTGATTAATGCCGAAAATCTCCTGAATCATGATTATGGCCGGCGCGGGCGTAACCGCTGGTTTAGCGATATAGGCTTTAAAACTTCCGCTGCCATCATGGGCTTTAATTTCGACATAGGACATGATTTGGTCTCCCTTTTTCGTGTATGATGTGATTAGAATACCACCCACAACAAGAAGGACAAGGTGAAGTACCATGAAAGTTAAATTCGATATTGAATGTTCCCCCGAAGAAGCGCGCCGTTTTTTAGGGCTTCCTGATGTGGTGCCGATGCAGGAAAAAATGATGCAGGAGATAGAGGCCAAGATGCAGGATAATATCCGCAATCTAGACCCCGAGACGATGGTCAAGACATGGCTGCCCGCCACTGTGCAAGGCTGGGGCGAAATGCAAAAGATGTTCTGGTCTCAGATGGGCGGGATGCCGGGTGCCCCTGAAGGCGATAAAAAACCCAAAGATAAAGAATAGAAAGCGGCAAAACGTATGACGCAAACAATTTATGCTCTGGCCAGCGGACGTGGGCGGGCTGGTGTTGCGATTATTCGCGTATCTGGCCCTCAAGCTTTACATTCGCTGGAATTGCTCAGCGGGCTAAATGAGCCGGCGCTCCGCTATGCGCATTTTGTTAAGTTACGCCATCATGTTTCACGTGAAACAATTGACCACGCGCTGGTACTTTTTTTTGAAAATCCGCATAGTTTTACTGGCGAAGATGTAGCAGAATATCATCTGCATGGGTCGCAAGCCATTATTGAAGAAGTTTTGTCTTGTTTAAAGGCGCAGCCTAATCACCGCATGGCCGAACCCGGAGAGTTTACCCGTCGCGGCTTTGAAAACGGTAAAATGGATCTGACAGAAGCCGAAGCAATCAACGATTTAATCAATGCCCAAACCCAATTACAAAAGGCGCAAGCGTTGCGGCAGCTAGAAGGGGGTTTAAAAGAACTATATTCCGGTTGGGCAGCGCGATTAACGAAAACCTTGGCGTATCTGGAGGCCGATCTGGAATTTCCCGATGAAGACGACGCCGATGGGGTGAGCCGTGAAGTCATTCCTATAATTGATCAATTGATGAGCGAATTGGCACTTCATTTATCCGATAATCGCCGTGGCGAGATTTTACGCGACGGATTCCAGATTGCTATCATAGGAGCGCCGAATGCGGGTAAATCCAGCTTATTGAATGCATTAGCCAAGCGCGATGTTGCCATTGTATCGAATGTGGCCGGTACTACGCGCGATGTTCTGGAGGTTAATCTGGATCTGGCAGGATATCCGGTCATTTTGTCGGACACCGCCGGCATTAGATTTGAAGAATTGGATAATGAAAACGATCATGACCGCATAGAAACCGAGGGCATAAAGCGCGCTATTAAACGCGCCGAGGAGGCCGATCTAAAAATATTGCTATATGATGGAACCAAGGAAGAGCCTGATCCTTACACGCTCTCGCTGATTGACGAGGATTCGGTTTCGGTCGCGAATAAGAGTGATGCCGGCATAAAGTTAGATTGCGGGACGCCGCTGCTTGAGATTTCCGCAAAGACAGGCGATGGTATCGAGAAGCTTTTAGATGTCATTACACAAAAAATCGAGGAGCGCATGGGTGGGTCAGAAACGATATCGTTAACGCGCGTGCGCCATAGAGCCTCGCTGGAGAGTTGCTATCAAGCTCTGAAACGGTCTAAAGACGCGGCTTTGCCAGAATTGATGACCGAAGATGTGCGCCTTGCTATACGGCATTTAGGGCAGATTACAGGGCGCGTAGATGTAGAAGATTTACTGGATGTTGTTTTTCGTGATTTTTGTATCGGAAAATAAAATATAGCATAGTAGCGGTTTTTCTGGAAATTTGTGCATAAGAACTGTATAAGTGCAGCCATGAAATCATCACAAGAGACAGAATTTGACGTTGTTGTAGTCGGCGGCGGTCACGCAGGGTGCGAAGCCGCGGCGGCTTCTGCGCGTATGGGTGCTAAAACGGCTTTACTGACTCATAAGCTCTCCACAATTGGCGCGATGTCTTGTAATCCGGCGATTGGCGGCCTTGGTAAGGGACATTTGGTGCGCGAGGTCGACGCGCTGGATGGATTGATGGGGCGCGTGATTGACAAAGCGGGGATTCAATTCCGTATGCTCAATGCCTCTAAGGGGCCGGCTGTACGGGGGCCGCGCGCGCAAGCAGATCGCAAATTGTACCGTGAGGCCATGCAAGAAATTTTATCAGATTATCCCAATTTGTGTCTGATTGAAGGCGCAGCGGATGATATTATCCTTGATGATAACGGCGGTATTCGTGGACTTCGCACCATGGATGGCAGGGAACTAAGCGCACAAAGCGTGGTAATTACTACCGGCACCTTCTTGCGCGGGCTTATTCACCGCGGAGAGGAGCGCATTCCGGCGGGACGCGTGGGTGAAGGCCCCTCTGTCGGACTGGCCGAAACTTTGGAGCGCTTTGAGTTCCCGCTGGGGCGCTTGAAAACAGGGACGCCTGCGCGCCTTGATGGCCGCACGATCAATTGGGATGTTTTGGAAGTGCAAAAAGGCGATAGTCCACAAATTCCGTTTTCTTACATGAATACCGAGATTTCGGTTCCGCAGATTGATTGTCACATTACTTATACGAATGAAGCCACACATAAAATTATCAACGATAATTTGCATCTCTCCGCCATGTATTCAGGGCGCATTAAAGGGACGGGACCGCGTTATTGCCCTTCAATTGAAGACAAGGTGGTTCGGTTTGCCGATAAAACGCGCCATCAAGTATTTTTAGAGCCCGAGGGTCTTGATGATCATACAGTCTACCCCAATGGTATTTCGACATCGTTGCCTATAGAGGTGCAGGAGAAATATCTGCGCTCTATAGAAGGGCTTGAAAATGTGGAAGTTCTGGAATGGGGCTATGCGATTGAATATGATTATGTTGATCCTAGGGCGCTGACCTCGACGCTAGAAACAAAGAAGATTGCAAGGCTTTTTCTAGCGGGGCAGATTAATGGCACTACCGGGTATGAGGAGGCCGCTGCGCAGGGGCTGATGGCAGGCATTAATGCTGCCTTGCAAGCTTCTCAGGATTCTGTTTCACGTGAAACATTGCGGCGTTTTACGTTGGATCGTGCCGAGGCCTATATTGGCGTTCTGATTGATGATTTGATCTCGCGCGGGGCGCCGGAGCCGTACCGCATGTTTACTAGCCGCGCAGAATATCGCCTGCGATTGCGGGCTGATAATGCCGATCAACGTTTAACGCCAAGAGGGGTTGAGATCGGCTGCATCGGCACGGAGCGTGCCAGCATTTGGGCGGCAAAAGCCGACAAACTTGCTGCCGCGCGGGCAATTGTAAATCACGTTCAGGCAACACCGAACGAGCTGGAGCGCCATGGTATTGTGGTTAATAAAGATGGTCAGCGCCGCACCATTTCCGACTTGCTGGCCTATCCTCACATAACTTGGGAGCAGTTGGCGGTAATTTGGCCCGAGCTGTCAGGTTTTGATGCGAGCATACGGGAACAAGTTTAAATTGATGCGCTTTATGCAGGATATCTTGATCGTCATGATGCTGATATAGCGGCCTATCGTAAGGATGAGGCGCTTGTCTTACCGCGTAACCTTGATTATTCGAAAGTGGGTTCTTTGTCTAACGAAGTGCGCGTGAAGTTAGAAACGGCGCAGCCTGAAACGTTGGGAGCGGCAGCCCGCATACCCGGTGTAACGCCCGCAGCGATTGTGGCGCTGCTTCGTTACGTGCAGCGCAAAGAATCGAAAGCGGCGTAGGACATGTCTGAATTTGCGAAAAGCCTGAATGTTTCACGTGAAACCATTCAACGGCTCGAGATTTATCATCAGCTTTTAATTAAGTGGCAGCGGGCTATTAATCTCGTCAGCCCCACAACAATTCCTGATGCGTGGAACCGCCATATTGTCGATTCGGCGCAAATTTTACCTTTGATTCCCGCTCATATAAAAACGATTGCCGATTTAGGGTGTGGAGGCGGTTTTCCAGGGCTGGTGCTTGCAATATTAGAGCCGCGCTTTGATATGCACCTTATCGAATCGGATGAAAAGAAATGCCAATTCATGCGCACTGTTTCACGTGAAACAAATACGCCCGTAACCATCCATAATAAACGCATAGAGCAGGCTTATGAGGATGTAAGCCCCGAGATGGTAAGCGCACGGGCCCTAGCTTCATTACCGCGCTTGTTGACGATGTGCGAACCTTGGCGTAAGGGCAATGCGGCTTTGGAATATCTATTCCTAAAGGGCGCAAAGGCGGAGGAAGAGGTAGAGGAGGCACGAACAGCGTATGAGTTCTCTTGTGACTTTTATACGAGTGAAACGGATGCGCAGGCGCAAATACTCCACATTAAAGATGTACGTCCCGCCTGTGAATAAAGCGTACAAACGCGCGCAAAACACTTGATTTCTGCAGGCGAAATTTCCACACTGTACCTCTTCGCACATCATATATTTCAAGGATCAACGAGATGAACCAGACCCGTTATCTTCGCCCCGTACAACAACCCCGTATCTTGGCAATGGCCAATCAAAAAGGCGGCGTTGGCAAGACGACGACAGCCATCAATCTGGCGACAGCGCTGGCCGCCGTCGGCAAACGTGTGCTGTTGGTTGATTTGGACCCTCAAGGTAATGCCTCGACTGGTTTGGGCGTACGCCGTTCAATGATTCGTAAAAGCTCCTATGATTTGATTTTCGATGAATACCCACCACAAGAAATAGCCGTGCGTACGCGCGTGCCGAATTTGTTCGTGGTACCATCCTCCATCCATCTCTCTGGCGCGGAGATCGAGTTGGTGAATAGCGAATCACGCGAGTACCGTTTGCGCCGTACGCTCCGCCAAGCGAGCGGTTATGATTATGTGATCATTGATTGCCCGCCATCGCTCAGCCTGTTGACATTGAACGCGCTGGTGGCCGCCGATGCCGTAGTCGTGCCGCTGCAGTGTGAGTTTTATGCGCTGGAGGGACTTAGTCACTTGGCAAAAACTATCGAGCGTATCAAGCGCAGCTTTAACCCAGAGTTGGAGATTCACGGCGTGGTGCTGACGATGTTCGATCAGCGTAACAATTTATCGGGCATGGTTGCCGATGATGTGCGCGGACATTTTGGCGAAAAGGTTTATAACACTGTCATTCCGCGCAATGTACGCTTGTCCGAGGCGCCATCCTACGGCTTGCCCGCAATTGTCTATGATATGAAATGTCCGGGCGCGCAAGCTTATTTGGCATTGGCGAAGGAAGTGATCAAGCGCGAGAAGCAATATATGAAAGACAAAGAGGCCGCATAGATGTCAGAAAACGAATCCAATCCCAAAAAACGTGGTCTTGGCCGCGGTCTGAACGCCCTGTTTGAAGATGAGGAGGGTGTGTACCCGCAAGTCGGGCCTGACGGTCATACACCAGGCCGTAAGCGCGATATGATGGGCATTGAGCTTTTGGAGCCGGGTTTATCCCAGCCGCGCCATAATTTTGATGATAAATCACTGGATGAGCTGGCCGATTCGATTAAAACACATGGCCTATTACAACCCATATTGGTGCGCGCCGACAAAAACCGCGTTGGTATGTACGAGATTATTGCCGGAGAGCGCCGTTGGCGTGCGGCGCAACGTGCGCAGCTGCACGAAGTCCCCGTTATTGTGCTGGATTTAAGCGATATTGAGGCTCTTCAGATTGCTTTGATTGAAAATTTGCAGCGTGAAGATTTGAACCCGGTGGATGAGGCGCGCGGCTATCAGCGTTTGCTGGAAGATTTCGGCCATACCCAAGAAGAGCTATCCAAAGCCTTGGGCAAAAGCCGTCCGCATATTGCCAATATGGTGCGCCTTTTATCATTGCCCGCCGATGTTATGGGCTTGTTGGAGCAAGGCAGCATATCATCTGGTCACGCGCGCGCATTGGTGACCGCCGATAATCCGTCAGCCTTGGCGCGTGAAGTCGTAAGTAAGGGCCTGAATGTGCGCCAGACAGAGGCTCTGGCGACCAAAGTTACAGGCAAGAAAGCCTCAAATACTGTTCAGAAAACACCGATGCCGAAAGATGCCGACACGCTGGCGTTGGAAAAGGAATTGTCGGAAACACTTGGTATGCGCGTAACGATTGATACCAAAGACGGTGCTAGCGGCACGTTCAAAGTTGATTTTTCCTCGTTGGATCAGCTGGACGATATTTTGGCGCGTCTGTCGAATTTTCCATCAAAACGTCTGATGGGCTAATCATTACCTGATCATACTAATGGACAAGATGGCTTGGGCGCACAGGGTTTCGCCCGGCATTGCGGTGCGTTTGGTTTGCGCCTCTAGCTCCGATAATTTTGCCAGAATAGTATCCAACATTTTCAGGGGCCATTTGTTAATCTGGGCGCGGAATTGGTTTTGTTGTTTGAAAAATACAGGTGGGCTTAAGGCTTTCATGGCTTCTTCAGCATTTTTGCCTTCTATCGTGATAGATTTTGCCAGATGCAAACGGCGGAAATGGTTCTGGATCGCGCGCAGGACGGCAATCTCGGCAATCCCTTCCTCTATAAGAGTAGAGTAGGCCTTTAAAGCGGCCTCGGGGTTATTACCGCCCATATTAAAGACCAGATCATCGAAATTTTGCGCGCCTGCCTGCCCGCAGATGGCGCGGGCTTCGGTTAAGGTCAGGGGGGTTTTATCCGCGCCTTTATAGACGATGAGTTTTTCAAGCTCGGAGCGCACTTTTTGGCGGTTGCCCGAGATATTAGCGGCAAGCCAGTTTACGGCGTCCATTTCGCCTTGCAGGCCTTCAGCATGTAGAATTTGGCGGATAATTTGCGTCAAATTGCGCTCATCATCAATATAGCAGGGCAAAGCGGCTGCGTTTTTGGCGCGCTCGCAAAGGCCGCGTAGGGATGAGCGGGGGCCTAAATCTCCTGCCTCAAGTATAATTAGGGCATCATCATTTGCATTAGCCAAATATTCTTTGATGAGCGGTGTGAGTTTATCGGCGGCGTTTTCTATGCGGATCAGGCGGTTGCCGCCCATCATGGACATTGCGTTGGCTTCGTCGCTCAGGCAGGCGGGATCGTCATTCAGTATATCGGTGGACAGTACAACGACGTTGAAGGGGTCATGCAAATCCTCGACCACCGTTTTTCCCATTAGGCTGGCGCGTTCGCGCATCAAGCCGTCATCAGGCCCATAAACCAGTATAACCCGCGCCGCCGGATTTGGTTTTTGCACAAAAGAGTCAATATCGCGAAAGGTGATCTTCATGGTTAGGATTTAAGCACGAAAATTACCGGTTTTGCAATCGGGTTATAGGCCGGGAGGCACAATGGGAATAATATCGCAGTTTTCGATCGTATCTTGCTGTTCGATAATCCAGTTTTGTGTGTGACCGTGGTAAAAGGCTTCGGCGCACAATATTGGCAATCCGTGGGTGACGATTATGTGGTGCCCGTCTTCCTGTTTTAATGATTTTAGCACGGATTCAATGCGGTTATAGACATCTTGCATGCTTTCGCCTTGAGGTGGGCGGGCATTGAAGAGACCCTCTTTGGCACGGTGCTCTTCGTATGCTTTATAGCCCTCGGGATCAGTGTTAAAACGCTCTTTGGCAGTAAAGCAGCCGTCAAAAGAGCCAAAAGCCTGTTTGTTTAATCTGCTCTCGGGAGTGGTTATTACCGGCAATGTGCCCAGTGCGCGCGCGATATGCCCCGCCGTTTCTGTTGCGCGGCGGCATGTGCTGTGCAAGATTTTGATTGCAGAGATATTAAAGGCGGATGCTTCTGCAGCAGCGCTTTGAAATATTGTTCGCAATTGTAGGCCGGCTTTATAGGCCTGCTTTTGCCCCAGCGAGGTTAGGGGGAGGTTGTTATCACCTATTTTTTTGTAATTCGAGATGTCCAGTTGGCCTAAGGACTGGCCGTGGCGGACGAGATATATTTCGCGTAAAGTTTCTGGCATTTTCGTTTCCTCCAATTAACTGTGTTAAAAGACCACAGCGAATTTCCAAAAAGAACGAGCAAAGAAAATCTGCGCATGGTCGCTTTAGCATTTTGTTTCGCGGTGCAAGCTGAATCATCAAAGGCCGCGGTCTGTTCCTTACAGACATCATGATTTATAGAATATTATATAGAATGAAGTCAAACGTTAGTTGATGACATTACGCTTGAGATAAAGCGTCACTTGGGTCTCAATACGTTGTGCCAGAGCGTTCAGGACATTCTCGCGGGTGCTCTGCTCGGAGGCGCGAGTGGCAAATTCACTGCCAAGTTTGTTGTAGCTGGAGGCGCTGTGTAGCGTGCGCTGCATAAGGGACTCACCAGTTACGGCATCAAGGAGCTCGATTTGTGCCTGCATGCGTAGCTGGGCGCGCGTTGAATCGCTGTCTTCTGTAATATCCAGGTCGCGTAGGCTTTCCGTAAGGTATTTGACTTTCAAGCGATATTGCGGGTTTGTGGGGCGCTCGTAACGGTAGAAGCGGTCGATTAGTTCGTTACGCAGGAACTGGCCTTCACGGTCAGGGATATTGTCGATGGCAACGAGAGCCAGCAAGTCTTCGGTACCAAATTCGTTATCGTGGCCGAGAGTGCCGTAAACGGGCGAAAAGCCGCAGGCGGAAATGATTAAAAGCGAGGCCAGTATCAAGAATGTGCGCATAGTCTTATCCCACCACCACATTGACGATGCGGCCCGGCACGACGATGACTTTGCGTACCGTTTTGCCATCAATGGCCTTTTGGACGTTGTCTTGTGCGAGGGCTTCTTTTTCGAAAGCGGCTTTATCGGCGTCTTTGGGTAGGGTGATTTGCGCACGAACTTTGCCGTTGACCTGAACGCCGATGGTGACGGTTTCGCCCGCCAGCAGGCTTGCATCGACCTTTGGCCATGGCTGGTTGTAGATGATCTCGGTGTGGCCGAGTAGGTGCCAGAGTTCTTCGGCCAGATGCGGCATCATGGGGGCGAACATTTGCGCAAGCGTCTCGAAAGCTTCGCGGAGGACTGAGGAATTTGAAAGTTCGCCGCTGTCCTTTATAAATTTTTCGATGGCGTTGGAGAACTCGCGAATGCGGGCCACGGCCTTATTCATTTGGAATTTATCGATATCGCTGCCGACGCCGTCAATGGTTTGGTTGACAAGGCGCAAAAGGTTTTGCTCATTGCTATTGCCTGCCTCGGCTTTGCTGCCGATTGGTGCGAGCGCGTCCAAGTTATCTGTGATCAGGCGGTGGAGGCGATTGATATAGCGCCATGCGCCCTCAATGCCGCTCTCTGTCCATTCCAGATCGCGCTCGGGCGGGGAATCGGAGAGGATAAACAGGCGCGCGGCGTCGGCGCCATAGCTCTCCATGATTTCTTCCGGATCAACCACGTTGCGTTTGGATTTGGACATTTTGATAGTGGGACCGACTTTGACGGGTTTTCCCGTGGCGGTGTGTAGGACTTTGCCGTCCTCGCCTTTTTCAATATCAGAAGGGAAGAGCCATTTTCCGGCCTCGTCCTGATAGGTCTCGTGCGTGACCATGCCTTGGGTGAACAGGCCCGTGAAAGGCTCGTCGGTATTCACAAGGCCGCAATCGCGCATCGCTTTGGTGAAGAAGCGGGCATATAATAAGTGTAGAACGGCGTGCTCTACGCCGCCGATATATTGCTCGACACCGCTGCCTTTTGGCATCCAGTAATCGGCTTTGTCTTTGGCGATGGGCAGATCGGGATTTTTAGGGTCGCAGTAGCGGAATTGATACCAGCTGCTCTCGAAGAAGGTATCGAAAGTGTCGGTTTCGCGGGTCGCTTTGGCGTCACAGCTTGGGCAATTTGTATGCTTCCAGCTGGGGTGGTGATCCAGCGGGTTGCCGGGTTTATCGAAGCTGACGTCTTCCGGCAGGGTGACGGGGAGTTGATCGTCCGGCACCGTAACCGCGCCGCAAGAATCGCAATAAATAATCGGGATCGGGCAACCCCAGTAGCGCTGGCGGGATACGCCCCAATCGCGCAGGCGGAATTGGGTTTTGCCCTCGCCAGTATTGTCTTCTTCGCAGCGGCGGATAACTTCGCGCTTGGCATCATCAACAAGCAGACCGTCCAGCCATGCGGAGTTGATGAGCTTGCCCTCGCCGGAATAGGCCTCGACGGCATAGTCATGATCGTCCGAGGAAATTACGGGCAGGATAGGCAAATCATATTTCGTGGCGAAATCCCAGTCGCGCTGGTCATGGGCAGGAACACCGAAAATTGCGCCTGTACCGTAATCCATTAAAATGAAATTGGCGATATAGACGGGCACTTCGCGCCCTAGAAGCGGATGCGTGGCGGTATAGCCCGTATCGAAGCCCAGCTTGTCGGCTTGAGCAATGGCCTCTTCGGAGGTTCCTGTGGCCTGACAAGCCTTAATAAAGTCTTTAAAGCCGTCTTTGTTGCCGGCCAGTTCTTCGCTCATCGGATGATCGGGGGCAAGGGCAACAAAGGATGCACCGAACAGCGTGTCGGGGCGGGTGGTGTAGACCTCGATTTGTTTGTCGGAGTCTGTAATATTCCAACTAAACTGCAGGCCTGTCGATTTGCCGATCCAGTTTTCTTGCATGATG
>CAXBAL010000012.1:0-17238 GCA_963973475.1 uncultured Micavibrio sp. | reverse complement strand
TAGTCCGGCGGTGTAATGGTTACAATTACTGGAGAGACATTACTGTCCGTACCTTCCCAGTCCAGCGGGATCAAACCTTGCAGGATGCGGTTATTCCACTGCGTTCCGGCCACCAGAAGTCCTGCGCAAAACACCAGAACGGCCAGCAAGCGCAAGCCGTACCGATCATGGGCAGAGAGATTGCCGCGCCATTTCACGAAGCGCACCTTTTTGATGTCACCCTCGCGGCGCTGCTTTTCGATCAGCCAGAGCTCGTAGCTCTGCGGGGTGGGGGAGGTTATAGGCCTATCGTCTTCTTCCGAAATCGGGCGGTGCTTTAAATCGCTTTCGGTCTCGATGCGCCGATTAATATCGCGGCGACTTGGCCACTGAAAACGGCGCAGATCACGCACCAGAAAATACGCCAATCCGGCAAAAAACACTATAGCCGAGACCGTCAGGCCTGTTTGTTCAAACAAAGCAGGAATTTGCAGCATCCAAAGCCCTGCAAAAAACAGGCACCAGAAAAATATGCGCCAAAAGCTTTTGATGAATTGTTCGGCACAAACAAGGCCATAGGCAAATATGCGCTTAAGCTTGAATGCGTACGCATATTGCAGATGAGGGCTTTTGTCTGATCGCTTTTGGTTAATCATATACCTATTAAATAGGGCGCATTGCCTATTTTAGCCAGTCGGGAATGTCTTCACCGTTCATTATATCCGATAATGACTGTCTTTGGCGAATGATTGATACCTTATCCCCATCGACCATAATTTCGGGCGGCAAAGGGCGGCTATTGTAGTTCGAGGCCATCGCAAAGCCGTAAGCGCCCGCTGAATGAATGGCAACCAGATCACCGTCCAGAACTTCGGGCATTACGCGTGCTTCGCCGAATGTATCACCGCTCTCGCAAATCGGACCAACAACGTCATAGGTTTTCTCTGTGCGCTCCAGATTCGTAAGCGGGCTGATATGGTGATAGGCTTCATACAATGTCGGTCGGATCAAATCATTCATCCCCGCATCCAGCACCAGAAAATCACGCTCGCCCGTTTGTTTGGTATAGATATTCTCGGCCAGCAAAACGCCGGAATTCCCGACCATATAACGCCCCGGCTCCATCTGTATCTCGGTATCCAGCGGCAGGACGATATCGCGCACCCAATTGGCATATTCACGCAAATCCATCAATTTTTCATCATTATATCGAATAGGAAAGCCGCCGCCGATATCAAGGCGCTCGACCTTATGACCTTGCGCGCGGAGCTCTTTTACCATTGAGGACAGAATTTCAAAAGCAGGCTTGAACGCCTCGACCTTGGAAACCTGCGAGCCGATGTGCATCGACAGCCCCACAGGCTCGACATGCTCTAACTCATCCGCGATTTTATAAATTTCCAATATCCGCTCGGCGCTCAAGCCGAATTTATCGCGCTTCCGCCCTGTCGATATTTTATGATGCCCGCCCGCGCTGACATTGGGGTTCAGGCGGAAGACGATCTTGGCAACTTTGCCCATTTCACCCGCAACTTTATTAACGTGGTAGAGTTCGGGCACGGATTCGATATTAAGCTGGTGAATACCGGCCTCAAGGCAGGCTTTAATTTCGGGGCCGACTTTACCGATACTGGTGGAGATAATCTGCTCGCCGCTAAATCCCGCGCGTAGGCCCTTGGCCAGTTCGCCTTCGGAGACAATCTCCAGTCCGCTGCCCAGCGTCTGCAACAGTTTCAATATCGCGATATTGGTATTGGCCTTACACGCATAGCACAGCAAAGGCTGGCGATCAGCGGGCAGGGCGGCCTCCATGGCCTCTTTCAACGCATTATACTGGGCGCGGATAACCGAGGCCGAATAAACATACGCAGGCGTGCCGTATTCCTTGGCAAGATCGGCTAAAGAGATGTCATCGGCATGCAGCGCGCCGTTTTTAATTGTAAAACCGCTCATAAAAAACCTTTAGCGAATTGTTGTGGCCGCAGGGCCGCCATTGGGAAGAGGGTCATGATGAATATCCGGATAAACGCGGGGGTGGCCTTCTTTGCCTTCAACGTCGCTCGGTTTCACACCGCAAGCGCTTAGCATGGTGAGCGCCGCAATAAATAAAATAATATGTTTCATGACAGTCATCCTGTTAATAACGATTTGCCTAGTTTTATAGAAGATTGGTAGAAAAACAAAGGAAAAGCTTTTGCCTGCGCATAAAAATATAAAAGGGCGGGGCGTTAACTTTTTATATGGGTGCCTGTGGTATTTTAATCGGCAGCAAAGGAATATTAACTCTTTATCGGACATAATAGAGAAATGCAGGAACAAACGGCCACGCGCGACCTAGAGAGGATTTCACAAGACCAGCTTGATGCGCTTGTGCGCCTTCATAACCGTTTTCTAGATGGCCGTTTGGGCGGGCGTCGTGCAATGTTAAAAAATACCGATATTTCCGGGCTCACCTTAAAAGGCCAGAATTTAAGACAGGCCAATTTTATGGGCTGCGTTATGGTTTCGATGGATTTATCGGGCGCGAATTTTCAAGAAGCCTCGCTCTATGCGTGTGATTTATCTAATTCAAACTTGAACAATACGAAATTTATTCGCGCCGATTTACGCGGCGCGCGCATTGAATCTGCCTCAATGGAGGGCGCCGATCTTGAAAAGGCCGATTTACGTGTCGGCGGCTTGACCGATGGGAAAAGCGGGTATGATGGCGGTACGGCGGTGAATTTCCGCGGTGCGAACTTAAGTGGTGCCAAGCTTGCGGGCTCTATGGCGGCGCAGGCCGATTTCTCCGATGCTATCATGGCGGGCGCGAACATGACGGGCGCGGATTTATCGAACGCTCAAATGGAGGGCGCGGATTTATCCGGTGCCGAGATCGGCGGGGCAAAATTTGGCGGTGCGAATTTGAAATCGGCTATTCTGACAGGGGTCTCGCTCGATGATTTGCGCAATGCCCGTATTGATCTGAATGACGCCATTACCGATGAAAATATCGGGCGCTCCGTCTCCGATCTGGATGATTCACTGGCCAATTTGCTGGAAAGCCACAAGGAATGGGTCGGCAGCGCGGGAAAAAGCGGTAAGCAGCTTGATCTGAGCGGGCTGGACATGCGCTTTCTAAAGACGCTGAAACAAGAAAAACTGACGGCTATTAAGGCGGTAAACGCCAAATTTTTCGGCATGAATATGTATAAAATAGAATTGCAGAGCGCTACATTGGACGGCGCGGATTTTCGTAACTGTGATCTCGAAGAATCCGATTTGCGCGGCGCAAGCTTTAATGGAGCCAATCTATCTCATGCCAAATTACGAAACGCCAATTGCAGCGCGCTGATGTTTGGCGGCGGCAGCAGCACCAAGCGTTTTAGCCCGTGCGATTTCAAAAACACCAAGCTGCGCTATGCCGAATTTAACGGCGCGCAGCTAAAGGATGCTCTTTTTAAAGGAGCCGATTTATCTTACGCCGATTTGAGCGGGGCGGATATTCGCGGCGCCGATTTTACAGGCGCTATTCTAAACAAGACCATCATGGATGACGCCAAAACCGAAGGCGCGATCTTTGATAAGGACGAAGCCAAACCCGTCTTTAAACTTGGCGGACATAAGGATGAGGAAGACTAGCCCTCATTTCATGGGCCGCATGGATTATTACAAAATATCGGAGGGAACGTATTTGAACGGCTAAAGGCTCTGAAATCGGAATTCGAAAAAGCCGCCGAAGATCTTGAGCGCAGAACGCATCCTTTCGGGCGCGATAAACCGCAGGACACATCAAAAACTAAGAAAATCGCACCGCCCGCGCAGAACAACAACGATATTTCGCTGTTCTGATCGTTTCAATTCTATAATTTTTCCATTAGCTCCGGCACAGCCGTAAACAAATCGGCCACAAGGCCGTAATCGGCCACCTGAAAAATCGGTGCGTCTTCGTCTTTGTTGATGGCGACAATGACCTTGGAATCCTTCATACCCGCCAAATGCTGGATCGCACCGGAAATGCCGATCGCCATGTAAAGATCAGGCGCAACGACTTTACCCGTTTGGCCAACCTGATAATCATTGGGTACATAGCCAGCATCCACTGCCGCGCGGGATGCACCCACCGCCGCGCCGAGTTTATCGGCCAGCGGTTCGATCAGCTTGCGGTATTCCTCTCCTGAACCAAGCCCGCGCCCGCCCGATACCACAATCCCTGCGGAGGTCAGGTCGGGGCGGTCGGATTTAGATTCTTCCAGCGAGACGAATTTCGCTTTATCGCTCGCGCCGCTAAAAGCGTGATCGGTGATAGATGCACTTCCGCCCTCGGCTGGCGCGGCATCAAAGCCAGTTGCGCGCACGGTAATAAGCTTTTTGGCATCGCTGGATTTCACGGTGGCAAAGGCCTGCCCGCCATAAATTGGCCGCGTGAAGGTATCGGCGCTCTCAACTGCGCTTATATCGGATATTTGTTGCACGTCCAAAAGGGCAGCAGCACGAGGAAGGAAGTTCTTCCCGTACGTGCTGGCAGGCGCCAGAATATGGCTGTAATCACCGGCCAGTTCCACAATCACCTTGGCCAGATTCTCCGCCAAACCGTGTTCCAGTGCGGCGTCATCACATTTAATCACCTTGGAAACGCCCTCAATTTTCGCCGCAGCCTCGGCCACGCCCCCGCAATTCGATCCGGCAACAAGAACGGCAATATCCCCGCCAATCTCCTTGGCCGCCGCAACGGTATTCAGTGTGGAGGGCTTTAGTTCGGAATTATCATGTTCTGCTATAACGAGAATGCTCATATTATAATACCTTTGCTTCGTTCTTTAATTTATCAACCAGTTCATCAACGGATGCGACCTTAATGCCGCCTTGGCGTACAGGCGGGTCGTTGACCTTTATAATCTCCAGCCTTGTGCCGAAATCAACGCCGATATCATCAGGCGTGAAGCTATCGAGCTGTTTTTTCTTCGCCTTCATGATGTCCGGCAGCTTGGCGTAGCGCGGCTCGTTCAGGCGCAAATCGGTAGTGATAATGCCGGGCAGGGTGATTTCTATCGTCTCCAGCCCGCCATCAATCTCGCGGGTGACTTTGGCGGACGAGCCATCCAGCTCGACCTTCGAAGCAAACGTGGCTTGCGGCCAATCCAGCAGCGCCGATAGCATCTGTCCGGGCTGGTTATAATCACCATCAATGGCCTGCTTGCCCATCAAAATAAGATCAGGGCTTTCCTTCTCCACAAAATGCTTGAGCGCTTTGGCCACGCCCAGCGGCTCTACGCGCTCATCGGTGACCACGTGAATCCCGCGGTCTGCGCCAATCGCCATCGCGGTGCGGAGCTGTTCTTGCGCTTTTTCGGGGCCAATAGTCAGGACGATAATCTCGGTTGCCTTGCCCGCTTCTTTCAGGCGCACGGCTTCTTCCACTGCAATCTCATCAAACGGGTTCACCGACATCTTCACATTGGCGATATCGACATCGCTGCCGTCGGATTTGGCGCGGACTTTCACGTTGTAATCAACGACGCGTTTGATAGGGACCAAAATTTTCATGTGTTACTCCTGATGAATAATGCGAAGAGGGACGAATCTTATCCTTGTGCGGTAAAGTATGCCAAAGCGAGCATGGCCAAGGCAAGCCCTTGGAGGTAAACGCGCGATTGCATGAGCTTATTGCCGTATTTCTCGTTAAACTCCCCGCCCTTGATGAACGAAAAGAGGCCGACAACCAAAACCGCGAGAACGGAAAGGCAGGCCAGGACAACAAATATTACGGATATCGTATTCATGGAGTATAAAGTAGTGCGTTTTGAATTTTTTGCAAAAGGTAATTTTATTTTGCTATAGGCTTTTCACACACCATAAAATAATTCACATCCATATCTGTTTTGGACATCGCGAATTCATTTTTCAGCGGATTAAAGATCAGGCCTTGAACCTGCTGCGGTGATATCCCTGCCTCGCGAGCATGGCGCGCCAGCTCGGATGGTTTTATGAATTTCTTCCAGCTATGCGTGCCTTGGGGCACCCAGCGCAGAATATATTCTGCTGCCACAATACCAAGGGCGTAAGATTTCGGCGTGCGGTTGAGGGTGGAGAAAATCACCAGCCCACCGTCCTTGCACAGCGCCGCGCAATTCTGCACAAAACCGGCTGGATCGCTGACATGTTCAATAATCTCCAGCGCTAGAACAACGTCGAATTTATGAACGTCATCCTGAGCGGAGCTTTCGTTAGAAAGCGTAGTCGAAGGATCTGATTTCCTTACATCAGATCCCTCCGCGCGCTTCGCTAGGTCGGGATGACGGCCTATTAAATCTTCGCTACTTTCATTTAGATACCGAATCTCAAGGCCGCTCTGCTTCGCATGCTCTATGGCCACCTCAATCGCTTTGGTGTCGGCGTCCGCGCCAGTGACAGCACCGCCCAACCGTGCCATCGGCTCGCAAACCAGCCCGCCGCCGCAACCGATATCCAGAATATCCAGCCCCGTTAGTGGCTTAAGAGATAGCGCATCACGTCCGTAATGCACACAAATCTGCTCTTTGATATAGGTCAGACGCACCGGATTTAATCGGTGTAAAGGCTTAAACGGCCCATCCTGATCCCACCAATGCGCGGCATCTTTGGAAAAAGCTTGAATTTCTTTTTGGTCGACTGTATTTCTCATATCTTCTGATTTAATCATGAAAGACCTAGAAGTCGAGATTTAATTTATGGCGTTAATAGTTGCAAAATTCGGCGGGACATCCGTCGCGGACATCCCGCGCATTGAAAAGGCCGCCGCCAAAGTGGCGCGCGAGGTTGCCGCGGGGCATAAAGTCGTGGTCGTTGTCTCGGCCATGTCGGGCGTGACCAACCAATTGGTGCAATATTGCTCGGATGTCAGCCCGATGTATGATGCGCGCGAATATGACGTTGTTGTATCTAGCGGGGAGCAGGTAACCGCAGGGCTTATGGCGCTGGCCTTACAGAAGCAGGGGATAGTTGCGCGTTCATGGCTGGGTTGGCAAATTCCGTTCCGCACCAATCATACGCATGGCAAAGCCCGCATTGTCGATATTGACGCCGATTTGCTGATGGAACGCCTGAATAAAGGGGAGGTCGCTGTCGTGCCGGGATTCCAAGGCGTGTCAGACCAGAACCGCATCACCACACTGGGGCGCGGCGGCTCCGATACTTCGGCGGTGGCGCTGGCTGCGGCGCTGAAGGCTGATCGCTGTGATATTTATACCGACGTGGACGGGGTTTACACCACCGACCCGCGCCTTGTGCCGAATGCGCGCAAAATCAAGAAAATAGCCTATGAAGAAATGCTTGAGCTGGCCTCGTTGGGTGCGAAAGTGCTACAGACCCGCTCGGTCGAGATCGCCACCAAACAGCGCGTGAATTTGCAGGTACTATCCAGCTTTGAAGACCATATCGGCAGCGATTTGCCGGGAACATTAGTAACGAAAGAGGAAGAAATCGTGGAACAGGAACTCGTCACAGGCATTGCGTATACGCGCGATGAAGCCAAAGTAACCGCCCTGAAAGTCCCCGATATTCCGGGAATTGCGGCGAAATTATTCCGCCCGCTGGCCGATGCCTCTATTAATGTGGACATGATTGTCCAGAATATCTCGTCGGATGGCAAAACCACGGATATGACCTTTACCGTGCCGCGCACCGATCTTGCACGCGCGCTGGATACATTAAAGTCCTGCGAGCATTTCAAAGAGGTTCAGTTTGTAACCGCCGAGAAAGTATCGAAAATTTCCGTGGTGGGAATCGGTATGCGCTCGCATGCAGGGGTCGCAAATACAATGTTCGAAACACTGGCGGAAAAAAATATCAATATTCAGGTGATTTCGACATCCGAGATTAAAATTTCTGTATTGATTTCCGATGATTACACCGAATTGGCCGTACGTTCCTTGCATGCCGCCTACGGGTTGGAAGAGGCCAAAACATAAGGACTGTCACACTGCGTGCAGAGTTTGAATATTACCCTCTAGTCATACACCTTATAATGCCTTATATATGAAGGTGTTATGACTGATCAATTGCCACCACAAGAAACACCGCCAGAATACTTTACCGACATGCCTGTTGGTGAAATACTGCGCCGTGGCCGTGAACATTACGGTCAGACATTGGAAGAGGTCGAAAAAAATCTGCGAATCCGCGCTATTCAATTGCATGCGCTGGAGACAGGTAATCTTGAGGCGCTGCCCGGTAAAGCCTATGCGCTTGGTTTTGTCCGCTCTTACTCCGAATATTTGGGGCTGGATGGCGACAAGATGGTGCAGTTGTTCAAGCGCCAATCGGTCGGCAATAAAATAGAGCCGCATTTGAATTTCCCGATTCCCGCCTCGGATAGTAAAATTCCAGCAATATCCTTTGCAATTATCTGCGCCGTACTGGGCATTGTCTTTATCGGTATGTGGATGTCCGACCGTGATAGCGAAGCTGTCACAGCCGAGGTCAACGAAGTGCCGCCAGTCGAAGCATCTGCCGAGGTGCCTGTCGAGACGGTCGAAGTAAGGCCGGAGACCTACGGCCCAAGCTTGCCGGATAATTACGCCGCGCCTACGCCCGCACCTGTTTCTGACGCGGCGGAGCAAGCCGCGGTACAAAGCGGCACCGAAAATGCTGAAACCTCTCCTGATACACCTGTAGAAAATCCGGCACCCACGCCTGTGCAACAAGAAGACGGCATAATTCTGAATGTTGTGGAAAACAGCTGGGTCGAAATACGGGATGCCAGTGGCCGCGCCATCGTCTCTCGCGTATTAAAGGCGGGGGATCAATATTTTGTGCCTGACCGCCCTGATTTGCGTATGTCGCTCGGTAATGCCTCGGGTGTGCAAATCGTGATTGATGGCAAGGCCTTGCCATTTTTGGGCGCGCGCGGCGAGGTGAAACGGGATATATCTCTGGAAACCAAATCGCTAAAATCCCTTGCAGGCCTGCAAGAATAGTCTTAAAAGCATCAACCATGTCATTAGCAGAAAAATTATCATCAATCCGCTCTCGCCACGAAGAATTGGCCTCCCTCATGTCCCAAGGCGGCCTGAGCGGCGATGAATTCTCGAAAATGTCCATGGAATATGCCGAGCTGGACCCTGTCGTTGCCGCGATAAATGAGCTTCAGGAAGCCCAGCAGGAGCTTGAAGGCTTGGAGGCGTTGCTGTCCGATCCTGAAATGAAAGAGATGGCGTATGAGGAAAAATACGCGCTTGATAAGAAAATACCTGCGCTGGAACATAAAATTAAACTCGCGCTTGTTCCCAAAGACGAAGCCGATAGCAAAAACGCGATTCTAGAAATTCGCGCCGGTACGGGCGGGGATGAGGCCGCACTGTTCGCCGGTGATCTATTTACCATGTATAAAGGCTTTGCCGCGAAAAACGGCTGGAAAATTGAGGTCATGGAGGCCTCCGAAAGCGAAGCAGGCGGCTACAAAGAGATTATATCGCAAGTGTCGGGGCGCAATGTATTCGCACATTTAAAATATGAATCGGGCGTCCACCGCGTGCAGCGTGTTCCAAAAACCGAAAGCCAAGGGCGCATTCATACCTCTGCCGCCACCGTGGCCGTTCTACCCGAGGCCGAAGAAGTCGACATCCATATTGACGAGCGCGATTTGCGCATAGATACCTACCGCTCCCAAGGGGCTGGCGGGCAGCACGTGAATACCACCGATTCTGCTGTACGTATCACGCACATCCCGACAGGCGTTGTCGTGGAAATGCAGGAAGAGCGCTCTCAGCACAAGAACCGTGACAAAGCGATGCGGGTTCTGCGTACGCGTATTTATGACGCGCGTCGCCAGAAACTGGCCGATGAACGGGCGCAGGATCGTAAGTCCCAAGTCGGCTCGGGGGATCGTTCCGAACGGATTCGCACGTATAATTACCCGCAAGGCCGCCTGACGGATCACCGCATTAATCTGACGCTCTATAAGCTTGATGAAGTTCTGAGCGGGGAGGCCTTGAACGAGGTCACCGAGGCCCTGACCATGGAAGACCAAGCCAGCGCGCTGGCGGAATTTGCCTCTTAAGCAGGATAGGAATCCTTTTGAACAGTCTTGCCGATAAATTGCCCCATACCCTGGGCGAGCTTTACAAAGCCATGAAAATGACCATGAGTGAGGCCGGTATCCTAACTGCCGAGCTGGACGCGCGTATGATCCTTGAGGAGCGCTGCGATATTGGTTGGAGTAAGATTATTGCAGAGCCGGACTATATAATTTCCGCAGAAGATATGGCCGTAATTGCCGATGATCTAGAGCAGCGCCTGAATGGCAAGCCGCTCTCGAAAATATACAAAAAGCGCGAATTCTGGGGGCTGGAATTTGAAGTCAGTGATGATGTGCTCGACCCGCGACCCGATACCGAAACCATTATTGATATAGCCCTGCAGCGATTTTCCAAAGACGCGGATATCCGCATTCTGGATATGGGGACAGGCACAGGATGCTTGTTGATTGCCTTGTTGAGTGAATTTCCCAAAGCCCAAGGGCTTGCCGTTGATATTTCTGTTCAGGCCTTGGAAATTGCAAGGCGCAACGCGGCGATGCATGGCGTAGACGGGCGTGCTGAATTTATGCTTTCTAATTGGTTTTCGAGCCTTGGTGATAACGGTACATTTGATTTAATCATCTCGAACCCCCCTTACATTAGGGAATCAGTGATTCCCGAATTGGAGCCGGAAGTGCGGAATTTCGATCCGATTCTGGCCTTGGATGGTGGCGCGGATGGCCTGCAAGCCTATAAAAAAATATTTTCCTCACTTTGTGCGCATTTAAATCCGCAAGGAACAGCGCTTTTTGAGATAGGTTATGACCAACGTGAAGAGGTAATGCGACTCGGCAGAGAATCGCGATTTAGTGTAATAAACGTACACCCCGATCTGGCAGGCCAGCCGCGGGTTGTGGAAATCTGCTGTGGGGATAAGTGATTTTTTTTCTACGAACCCGCTTGATTGATTTTGGACCTTGCATGTAACTTGAGGGTGCTTAATTCAAAACATCGCGAGAACGGGGAACGACGGTCCAGCAGTTTTTAGAAATAAGCGCAATAAACAAAATTAGTGTTTGTAAACCTGATACGAGGGTAAGCAGTGCTAGAAATGTGTACGCTTATGGTGTATGCTTGTACGTATTACATTTTAAAATAATAGAGATGGAAAGATTTCATGAGACACGGATCATCAAACAACAGACGCTCAAGAAACCGCGGCGGCACTAGCCCACGTAAGAGTAACAACCAAAAAACACAGGTTTTTGACAGCAACGGACCGGATGTACGTATCCGTGGGACAGCTTTTCAGGTGTCTGAAAAATATGTGGCCCTGGCAAAAGACGCCCAAGGCGCGGGCGATATGGTTTTATATCAAAGCTATTTGCAACACGCCGAACATTATCAGCGTATGATCAATACATGGGAAGCGGAAAATCAGTCTTACGATAACTCTGATTCCGGCAATGAAGACGATAATGAAACAAGCAACGCCAAACCAGCCTCAAAGCCTGCCGCCAAACGTGCGCCAAAGGGCAATGATGGTGATGATTTAGGTCTGCCATCCAGCATTATCGGTGCCGGCGCACGCGACAGTGAGCTTGAAATCTCCTAGGATAAGGGGCTAAAGACGAGAGTAAGGAAGGCGGATTTTCCGCCTTTTTTCTTGCCAAAATCTACCGTGCGCCTAATATCGTATAAGGAATTAAGGCCTGCAGTTCGGTTGTGAGCAAAGTGGGCAAATAGGAGGTACAGATGGATTTCGACAAGTTAACGGAAAAAACAAAATCACATTTGCAAAAGGCGCAAACCCTTGCGATGCGTAACAAGCATCAATCGTTGGAGCCGGAGCATTTGCTGAAAGTCATGCTCGACGACGAAGATGGTCTGACAACAAAGCTTCTAAGCAATTCCAACGCCGATATCACCGCGCTACGCCGTAATATTGAGCGCGCAATCTCTAAATTTCCGGCCGTTGAAGGCCCGGGAGCAGGACAGCTCCGCCTTTCAAGTGATCTCGCAAAGATCATTGATAACGCATTGAATTTGGCGGAAAAATCAGGTGATAAGTTCGTTACGATCGAGCGCATATTACAAGCCATGGTGCTGGCGAAAAAATCCGATATTGCCGGCTATCTGGAAGATGCGGGCGTTACTGACCGCCAGTTAAATGAAGCAGTTAATTCCCTCCGCAAAGGCCGCACAGCCGATAGCGCCACAGCCGAAGACCAATTCGAGGCCTTGAATAAATACGCGCATGATTTCACTGCCATGGCGCGCGAGGGCAAGCTGGACCCCGTTATTGGCCGTGACGAAGAAATAAGACGTACAGTGCAGGTGCTATCGAGACGTACAAAGAACAACCCCGTTTTAATTGGAGAGCCGGGTGTCGGTAAAACGGCCATTATCGAAGGGTTGGCACAACGCATAGTGAACGGGGATGTTCCTGAAAGTTTACGCAATAAGCGATTGATGTCATTGGATTTAGGCGCGCTGCTGGCCGGTGCGAAATTCCGTGGCGAGTTCGAGGAGCGTCTTAAAGCTGTACTTGATGAAATACGTACAGCCTACGGTGAAATCATCCTTTTTCTGGATGAGCTGCACACGCTGGTTGGCGCGGGAAAATCCGACGGCGCTATGGATGCTGGCAATATGCTCAAGCCCGCCCTTGCGCGCGGAGAATTGCACATGGTCGGCGCGACCACGCTGGATGAATACCGCAAATATATCGAAAAAGATGCCGCGCTCGCCCGCCGTTTCCAGACCGTGTTCGTCAGTGAGCCAACGGTGGAAGATACCATCTCTATCCTGCGCGGATTAAAGGAAAAATACGAGCTTCATCACGGTGTACGTATCACAGATACTGCCATTGTTTCAGCGGCAATGCTTTCGAATCGCTACATCACGGATCGTTTCTTGCCGGATAAGGCCATTGATCTGGTGGACGAGGCCGCATCGCGTATCCGTATGCAAGTGGACAGCAAGCCCGAAGCCGTGGACGAGCTTGACCGCCGTATCATCCAGCTCAAAATCGAGCGTGAAGCCCTGAAAAAAGAAACCGATGATGCTTCCCAAGCACGTCTTGAAAAGCTGGAAAAGGAACTGGACGGCTTAGAATCACAGGCAGCGGATTTAACATCACAATGGCGCGCCGAGAAAGAAAAGCTGAACGCGGGACAAAAGGCTACAGAAGAACTGGACCGTGCCCGTATCGAGCTGGAACAAGCCGAGCGCGAAGGCAATTGGGCCAAAGCCAGCGAAATTAAATACGGAAAAATACCGCAGCTGGAGCAAAAATTAAAAGACGCAGCCGAATTGCCGCAAACCGCAGGGCATCTACTAAACGAAGAGGTTACCGAAAGCGATATTGCGCATATCGTCAGCAAATGGACAGGCATTCCTGTCGATAAAATGCTGGCCGGCGAGCGCGATAAATTGCTGGCGATGGAAGAGAATTTGCAAAAACGTGTGGTCGGCCAGAACGAAGCGGTCACGGCTGTCTCTAATGCTGTGCGTCGCGCGCGCTCCGGTTTGCAAGACCCGCGCCGCCCGATCGGGTCCTTCCTGTTCCTCGGCCCCACCGGTGTCGGGAAGACTGAGCTGACTAAGGCTTTGGCGGAGTTTCTGTTTGACGATGACAGCGCCATGGTGCGCATGGATATGTCCGAATATATGGAGAAACATTCCGTTGCCCGCATGATTGGCGCGCCGCCGGGCTATGTCGGCTATGAAGAAGGGGGAGCCCTTACCGAGGCCGTCCGTCGCCGCCCGTACCAAGTAATTCTATTTGACGAGATTGAAAAGGCGCACCCTGATGTGTTTAACGTTTTGCTGCAAGTCCTTGATGATGGTCGCCTGACCGACGGGCAGGGGCGCACTGTAAATTTCAGCAATACCGTGCTGATTATGACCTCAAATCTCGGCTCCGAACATTTGGTTGCGCAGGAAGATGGCGCTGATGTCAATGCTGTCCGCGATCAGGTCATGGACGCCGTGCGCGCCGCGTTCAGACCGGAATTTTTAAACCGTATGGATGAAATTTTGCTCTTCCGCCGTTTGGGCCGCGAACAAATGACGGGAATCGTTGAAATTCAGCTGCGTTATCTGGATAAACTGCTGGCCGACCGCAAGATTGAATTGGATTTAAGCGACAAGGCGCGCGTCTGGCTGGGGGATAAGGGTTATGATCCTGCCTATGGGGCGCGGCCATTGAAACGCGTGATCCAGAACGAGATACAGAATAAACTGGCGGAGATGATGTTGAAAGGTGAAATCACCGATGGATCTCGCATTCACATTGATACCAAAGACAAAGAATTGAGCTTTGAAGTGCAAAAGCCTAAGAGCGGCGAGGGGCAGGGGAAAGCTAAGTCTGCGGCATAATACCTGCCTCGCTTTTAATCCGTTATTGGTGGCCATGTTAATTAAATATTCTCTGGCCGTTGCCAAGCGTGAAGATGTCCTGTAAATTTATAGGGTAATAGTCTTATCCTAGAGTCATTTTCGGTTCCCGATGCTTAAAAAAACTTCATTTCTTTTGACTTTTGTAATGCTTGGCGCTTGCGCCTATGCGGTCGAGAAGAATTATCAGCCTCTCACTATTCGCACGCCCGGGGCTCAGGACGCCGTTTGTGATGTTTGGGCAGATAAGGTTCGCTATCGTTTTTATCCCCCCTCGACCCGTAATGTGAAAAACTCCCAAGAAGATTTGATCGTACATTGTCTGGCACCGGGGAATCGCGAACGCAAGGTTGTTATTCGTCCTGCTATTGCCGATAGTTTTGCGGGGAATGTGGTCACAGGATTCGTGCCGGGCGCATCGTGGGATTATGCATCTGGCGCCATGTTTACCTACCCCGATGTCGTCGAGGTTGATTTCAGTGCAATGCAGCCAAAACCCATGCCGCTGCCTGTCCATAATAATCCTGACAATCTGCAGCCCGAGGATTATATTCTGGAAGAATTCGGCCCGACTGTGCCTTATATGAACTCTGACCGCTATCGCAAATCTTTGCCGTTGCAGCGCCGCGCTGTGCCGGGGTCGGAAGAGGATTTCTATTCCGATAGCGGTGCGCAGAGTGATGCCTATGGCGGTTCATCTGCGGCAACTCCTGATAAAGGTGATTTGATGAGCGTGATTGATAACCTTGGCAATGAAATGGCGCCGACACCCACTTCTGATGCGGTGCTTGAGAGTAATGACGGCGGTTTGCCGTACCCTCAACAGCCTACAATTATCGACAAGACTGGCAGTGATATATCACCCCCTGCCGAGCCGATGCCGCTCCTTCCTACAGAAGAATAGCTTTCGAAATTTAAACTTAATCCTAAAGCCTGCGAATGGATGTGATGCCGCCATCGTAATGGGCGATAATATCGCCGAGCGGCTCAACACGTACATCCATCGTGCGGGAAGTGGCGTTCAGGATATTTTCATTATCCACCATGATACCGACATGGCCTTTAAAGAAAACCAAATCGCCGGATTCCAATCCATCGGGAACCGAATTCTTTTCAAATTGCATGCCTTTGCCGAGCTTGGCTTTTTCCTGATCGCCGCTATCCCGGGGGCAGGATATGCCGGAGTGTTGCAAGGCCAATTGCACGAGGCCGGAGCAATCAAGCCCGCGAGAGGTTTTTCCGCCCCAAAGATAGGGCATACCGCTAAACATCATAGCGGTCTTAAGCGGCATAGCGGCCTTGAAATCAATCGGGGTTAAATCGTCATTCCATATCCAGCCGCCGCCCTCGATCTCGGCAAAACCGTTTTCAACTTCCCCGGACAGGCTCACCCCCGATAGAAAGGCGAGGTGTGTGATTGGCACGGTTTTAAACTCCGGCTCGGCATAGATATTGGAATGTAGACGAATGATTTTATGGGTTGGCTCAATGATTTCATCGCTAAGCGCATCTTTGGTCACAAACCCTTCATATCCATCGGTAAGATTGCGGCATTTCAGGAAATCGCCGCTATGGGCGATAGTCTCCACGACTTCGCCGTAAAGCACTTCACTGGTAAGCGGGCTAAAGACATCCGAGGCCTCCAGCATGGGCGTGGAGCGCGTAACAACTTGAAATTTCTTGGCCATTATTTTTTCTTCTTTTTGTTGGTGTATTTGTTTTCAAGAAAGGCAAAAACCGCGCGCATGCCTGTATCTGCGCCGCCGCTGGGGCGCCCCGGGCGGCCTGTTTGTTCCCATGCGTAACAATCAAGATGTACCCAATCAGGCACTTTTTTGCTGGTTTTGCCTTCAACAAGAAAATGTTCAAGGAACAGCGCGCTATAGATTAAATCCCCCGGCAGGCCAGCACTATTGACCATATCGGCGGCGGAGCTAGAAAGATGTTTGTGATAGTCCTGATAAAGCGGCATGTTCCAGACGGGATCCTCAACCTCGAAGGAGATGCTTTGCAGATCACGGGCGATGCCTTCGTTATTCGAGAACATGCCGGGAATATCAGGCCCCAGTGCCGCGCGCGCCGAGCCTGTAAGGGTGGCATAATCTATAATCAACTCCGGCTCGCCCTCGGCTGCATAAGTAAGAGTATCGGCCAGAATTAAGCGCCCTTCGGCATCGGTGTTGGTGTTCTCGACAAATGTACCTTTGCGGCTTTTGATCACATCACCCGGGCGAAAAGCGTTACCGTCAATGGAATTCTCGACCGCCGCGATAAGAACGCGCAACTTGATTGGAAGCCCCAGCGCCATAATCATATGTGCGAGGTTTAGGGCATGCGCTGCGCCGCCCATGTCTTTCTTCATGTAGCGCATAAACGCGCTCGGTTTAATATCAAGACCGCCTGTATCAAAGGCTACGCCTTTGCCCACCAGTGTGATTTTCGGATCACTGTCTTTGCCCCAGTTAATCTCGATCAACCGCGGGCGGCGCGGGCTGGCTTTACCGACAGTATAGATGAGGGGAAAATTCTTTTCCTGCAATTCTTCGTCCGTGATAACGCTGAATTTGGCATTATGGCTTTTGGCAAGTGCGCGGGAGAAGCTCTCAAGCTCCTCCGGCCCGCAATCATTTGCGGGTGTGTTGATAAGGTTCTTTAAAGTGAGAACGGCCTCCAGCATGCTCTGTACGCGTTTACTATCCGTCTTGGCATGCAATGTAAGGGCAGGGCGCTCTTCAGGCCCCTTTGCGCTATATATGTCGAATTTATAACTGGCGAGTCCCCAGCCGGCTTGAAGTTTATTCACCTCATCCGCGCCCAATTCATCTGCAACAATTCCAAAGCTCGTGTCTTTCAATATAGCGGCCGAGATCGCCGATTTTGC
>CAXBAL010000011.1:0-17665 GCA_963973475.1 uncultured Micavibrio sp. | reverse complement strand
TTCAAGAAAGCTGTTCACTGTTTATTTTTTATACCTGTTTATCATTGTTGCCTGGTCCCCCAAGAACAGGGGGCGGCGTTTCATCCGTGGGCGAATCACTACATCACCACTTTATAGTATAGTCTGTTTTTTTATATTTTTCCAACCGCCTGTGGATAAAACATCCATAGTTATTAATATTTATTCCTCAGCAATGCATAAGCTGTGCCATTTTATTTACATAGAGCGAAAAGTCCATGTGAACAGAAGTTGTATTTTCTTGACTTTTGTCTTTGGTCGCGATATGATGATAATAGAGAAGTACATCTATAAAAGGGTTTGTAGTTGTGCTTAATGGTTAGGGAACTAAAAATGATTGAAGCAGTAAATTCAGCAGTGGCGAATGCTTCTCTGCTCCGTACAAACGGGGATCAGAGCCAGCAAGCGCGCCTGAGTTCTCTCGCCGCATCTTCCAAGAGCGAAGATGGGGTTGAGCTTCAATTGGCACCATATGTCAGCCCGTTCATCGAAATGGACGCTAATTTCAATAAAGCCGTATTGCAAATTCGCGACTCCAGCACAGGCGAGGTGACAAGACAGTTTCCGTCCGAAACAACAATGCGCGCCCGTGCGGCGCAGGCCGAAATAGAATCTCAATCTATTAAGCGGGCAGAATCTGCTCCTGTTTCTCAAACAGATACATCAAGCGCGGAGCCGAGTGTTTCCACGATACAAACACCGTCTGCAAACGTGCAGCTAAGTGAAAGCGCAGCGCCATCAACACCAAGTGCACAATCACAAATCGCATCCGCCGCATTCGCCGCCGGTGCCCTATCCGGTGCTGCCGCCCAAGGTGGTGGGGTTAGTGTTCTGGCTTAAAGCGCCTATATCCAGAATTGAAAAATCAGCCCCATTTTAGGGGCTTTTTTTATTGCCTTGGATTGAGTGGAGTATATAAAAATACTAAATAGAAACATTGAGGTAAAATTATTTGCTAATTTCCTCTTTTGCCCATTTTATAAGCTGTTTTTTCTCGTCTTGGGTAGTTTCTATTTTAGGGGGTGGATTGTAAAAGCCAGGTGGTAAATGATGAAAACGTTCTACTTGTATTGCTTTTAATAGATTTAACGCAAGAACACCGCAATGCCTTCTCGTCTCTGTTCTTGTTGGCATGTAAGAAGAAAAGACGCTCGCTAATATGCCGCATGTATCTTTGTTGTCTACCATGCTCAGTAAATAAGGGATATCTGATTTTGATGGCCAGTCATAAATATAGGGTGAAGCATCCCATGTATCTTTATTAATGAAAACCCTTCGGTATTTTTTCATAAGATTTATGAGGTCTTCTGAAGTGCCTTTTTTTACTTCACTTGCGTATATAGATTTTTCTTCATCGCTTCTAATCGAAATATCGTCTGCATAGCTAGTGTAGGAAGTTGACGACATAAGTATGGCTAATAATATTAAAATAATTATATTATATCTAATCATAGAAGTTCTCCATGCAGCTCATGGTCGGATTACTAGTGGATGATTTTTAAATAAACGTGTTTACAAATAATCCATTAGGCGGATGGCTATCCTTAATCCTTAATTCCTTAATCCTGACCCCGCGGCTCTGCCTCCGCCTCAGGCGCCGATGCTTCCGCGCTCTTACCAGCAATGCCCATCAATCCCGCTGCGATTTCGCGGTTGATGTTGATGAGGGCGTCCAATTTGGCGGGGGAGCGGTCTTTATCGGCCATGATTTCCATCTCGCGTTTGAAGATGAAATTGGCCAGATTGATGATATTGCTGCGTAGATCATCGGGGCGCTTATTGTCCTCGCTGTTCTCGATGGCCGTATCATAGAACATCATCCATATCTGGCGGTTATATTTTAGGGTGCTGTCTAATATGTCCGAATTCACCTCGGCCCAATTGTTCTGTAGTTCTTTCAGCATGCCTGCGGCCTTCAGCAGCACGCGCCCCTCTAACTCGCGCTGGTCGGGGGTGTGTTTCTGTGCGTTGGTGCCGTATGCGCCTGCTGCTTGTGCGTATGGATTATTTGGTGGGTTACTCATGGCTCCGTTATCCTTCCGCTCTCTGGGTTTGTTGTGCCGGCGCTTTTGCAGGGCTCTTGCCCAGTGCTGTATTGATAAGCTCTTCCTCATGCTCGATTAATTGCTTGCCGAGCTTCATGGCTTTGTAGTAGCGGTCATTGATAATTTCTTCGTTGATCTGCGAGATAAAGATGCTGCACGACGGTGCGGCCTTTTGTACGTCACCAACCATCTCGAAATAGGCCTTATGTAGACTTTCCGGATGTTTGGAGAGGTACATCGCCTGAATGATAAAGTAGATGCGTTTGCACGGGCTATTGGCATCCTGCTCCTTCATCACGTCTTTTTCGCGAAGGATGGGGGCGTCGCCTGCAATATGCAAACGGGTGCGCTGGCTGTCATTGGTAATGACGGCCTCACCAATTAGAATTTTTTCACCTGGTTTTAAATCAATTACGAGTGCCATAGGATTTCTTCCTTTCTGCCGTAGGGGCGGCTTTCTGCCTATATATACTTTTATTATACCACAGTATTAAGGGGGAAATAAAGGAAAACGAAGTGGCTACGCAAAAGAAAAAGGCCGGAATTTCCGGCCTTTTTTATAATGCTTAATTTTAATCTGCTTGAGATTAGAACAGACGAAGTACGCCCTGTTGAGCCTGAGAAGCAAGAGACAGGGATGTAACACCCAACTGCTGTCTTGTCTGAAGCGCAAGCAAGTTTGCACCTTCTTCGTTCAAATCTGCCAATGTCAGGTCGTCGGAACCGGCTTTCAGAGTGTTTACTGTGCTCTCTGTGAAGTCGCGGCGTGTCTGGATCAATGACAAGTCTGTCGCGATCAAGCTACCGAAGTTACGAACTGTTGTTGTCGCGCTATTCAGCTCGGCTGAACGAGAGTCCACGTTCGCTCGTGAAGAGAAGTTCGCTGTAGATAAGCTCAATCCTTCAGCTGTTAGGTCGTCACCAGTTGTGGAGAGGCTGCTTGTACCATTCTCGTTGAAGCTGGTAAGCAAGTCGTTCCCTTTCAACAGGTTAATACCGTTAAAGCTGGAGTCGTTCGCTGTAGCAGAGATCTCTGTCAGGACTTTATCGTAACGATCCTGGAAGTTCTGGACATCACTGTAAATACCTTCGTAGATAGTGGAGGTACCGGAAGAGTCACGAACAATATTTCCGCCGAAGTTAACGCGTGGATCCGTGTCGTCCGAATCCGGAGCAACAGTGATTTTAACGCTTTCAACATCGGAGACACTGAAGGCACCAGCTACATCAATAGAAATCTCGCCGTTAGCTACAGTTGCTTCCAAAACCTGACGTCCGGCAAAGCCGCCGCCTGTGTTTTCGAATGCTGCTTCCAAATCACCAACGGTGTCACCTGCGGTAACAGTGATAGTAGTGGTTGTGCCGAAGGCTGTGATTTCAATATCAAGCGAGTCGCCTGCACTGAAACCAGCAATACCACCAAGCAACTGATCAAGTGTATTACCACCTGTTGCCGGGTCAACCTGACCGGATGTTGTTTGTGCAACAAGGCCGCGGATGTTACCGATATTGGTATCTGCACCGTTATAGGCAGATTTTGCTTCATCAAGAATTGACTCGGCAGTATCTAACAGTTTGTTAATCGCGGTGATACCTTTATCGGCTTCCTCGATTGTTCTGATAGATAGGTTAATTCCATCCAAAAGTGAGGACAAGTCGCTGGCACGGTTACTGAAAGACTGAGCACGGAAGAAGTTCAGCGGATTATCAAGGGCTGAATTAACTTTCTTACCAGTCGATAGACGGAACTGTGTCTCGTCGGCTTGACGCTGTGTATTTTGAAGGGTTAGTAGGTTGCTCCGTAGAGCGGATGTGAGTGCAATATCACCAGTCATGATTCTATTCCTTTCCTAGGTTTAGATTGTATGAATTAAGAACTCTATTTCCTTGAGTTCATGTTTAATACTATCATCAAAAGTCTTAACAAGCAGTAAATATTTTATGCAGATATACGGTTTTCGTGATTTGAAACTCAAAAATCTTTGTTATATTGGTATTTTATAAAATAGATGGCTTGATTCGATAATGCATGAAAATATATCACAAGAAGAATTCCAAGACGTAGAAAAGACGACTGCAAAAATTTTACATCAAATATCTCTGCTGCAGGATTACATAAAAAAGAACCCGACGGAATATACAGCGCTTTATCGTATAGCCAAGCGCTACTATGTTCTGGAGGAATATAGCAGCGCTGGTAAAGCTTGCATGGATTTGGCAAAGCTTGGTGCAGAACAAGCCGAGGTTTATGATCTCGGCGCACGCGCCTTTATCAAAGGTGGAAAGTTTCCTGACGCCATTAAAATAATAAGAATGGGATTGCAAAAATTTCCTTTAAAATACGAGTTTTTATTACAACTCGCTACAGCTCTTCATAAAAATATGGACTTTGATGAAGCAGAAAAAGTTTTCAAACAAGCAGGAGAAGAAAATATAGATCATCCGGCTTCATATATTGCGATAAGTAATTTTTATAACGAACAGGGACGATTGGCTGAGGCCCTGGATATTCTGGAACAGGGTTTGGAAAAATTTCCTGACTCCACTATTATATTGAATAATATAGGTGCTGCTTACACACGTATTGAACAACACCTTAAAGCATCCGAACATTATCTGAAGGCTCTTCGCATCGAGCCGGAAAATGTGTCTTGTTTACTGAATTTGGGTACATCTTTCGAACGCATGAAGAACACTGTGGTTGCGCAGCAATTTTACGATGAGGCCTTAAAGCTTGATCCCGAAAATCCTATTGGGCTTTGCTGTAAAGCGAACTTACTTTGTAATAATGGAATGGCGCAGGAGGCTGTACCGATATATAAAAAAGGCTTGTCCCTTTTAAGAGATCGGCCGCTTCATAGTAATATTTATATGATTCACTATAGTAATTTGGTGTTTTTCCAACACTATTTACCTGATTTATCGCGTAGAGAAATTTATGATGAAATCCTCAACTGGCAAAAGGAGCTTTGCTCGGACTGTATAGAAAAGCCCGCAACAGATTTTAATAATGATGCTGATAAGAACCGACCTTTGAAAATTGGCCTTGTATCAAAAGGTTTCTGTGTGCATCCGGTTGGACAGATGATCTATGCAGCTTTGGAAAATCTCAACAAGGAAAGCTATGAACTTTATTGCTATTCAGAACTTGCGCCGGAGAAAAAAGATTACCTTACAGAGAAGTTTTTTGAACTCATTCCCAAAACAATTAGTATCAATAACAAAGTTAATCGGCATGTGGTTGAAACAATACGTGGTGACGAAATTGATGTACTAATTGAGATGACGGGCCACTCTGAAGGCGGACGAAGGCTTCAAATGGTTGCCGAGCGCGCAGCTCCCGTTCAGGTAAAGTGGGTTGGTGGTTTGTTCAACACGACCGGAATTCCTCAGATGGATTGGTTGTTGACCGATAATATTGAAACGCCGAAAGGGGAAGATAAATGGTATACGGAGAAGCTTTACCGTATGCCAGATGATTATATTGTATATTACCCTCCTTACTATGCACCCAAAGTTTCAGAATCTCCCGCAAAGAAAAACGGATTTATTACTTTTGGTAACCTCAACAATTTGGCCAAGACCAATTCTTATTCAATCGAGTTATGGTCAAAAATTCTACATATGGTTCCGGGTAGTAAATTATTGCTAAAAGGCAATAAAATGGACACGCCTTTCGTAGTAGAGCATCTGCAGAAATCTTTCGAAGCGCATGGAATTGGGATTGATCGTTTATTGATTGAAGGCGGAGAATCCCACCAAAAATTCCTAAACGTCTATAACCGCATCGACATTGCACTTGATCCGCACCCGTATACAGGCGGTCTTACGACCTGTGAGGCCTTATGGATGGGCGTTCCGGTTGTGACGCTGCCGGGCGAGACATTTGCGGGGCGCCATGCCGCATCGCATTTGACCAATGCCGGTTTGCCCGAATGGATTGCCAAAGACGAGCGCGATTACATTGATATCGCCGTGAAATGGGCGAGCGACCTTGAGGCTCTGAGCGAACTTCGCGCCGGATTGCGTGATCATGTCGCCAAAACGCCGCTGGTCGATGGTCCGCGCTTTGCCAGAAATCTGGAGATTGCACTGCGTCATATGTGGAGTGATTGGTGTGACAGGAAAATCACCGCCGATAAGCCTGCAAAAGTCACCAAGCCCAAGCCGAAGAAAAGTAAGAAAAGGAAATAATATATGAGCACGGATATTCCAGTAAAAGACTTGCCCACAGGCGTAACTCAGAAGTGGAAAACGCCGCAAGAGCCCGATGGCCGCCATCTGACCACTGATTTAATACCATTTGGTGAATACAAGAATTTACGCTTGCGAAGCGGGGATGAGCGCCGTGGCTTATTCCCTGCAACCAATTTCGAACAACGTCATATGGACGCGTTGCTGGCCGATCCGGTCATGCAAAAGGTCAAGGACGATTATACCTACACCGCATGGAGTATGGAACCGGACAGCATCACATTCTTAAAAGACGTGATCGAGATGTATAAACCTCAGGTCGTGTTAGAGCTTGGCTCGGGTATTTCCACGCCGATTTTGGCCGCCAAATTGAAACAGGTCTGGGAAAAAGACGATATCACGCCCGCTTATGTGACCGTCGATCAATCCGATGATTATCTGGATCAAACACTTAAGTTGGTTGAAAACTCGGGCGCCGCTGATATTACAAAGCCTGTCATTTTCCCAATGGCCTATTTTAAAGTTGGTGAGAAGACTGACAATGATGACCAACAAGTGCTGGCTTGCTATGACTTTGATGAGGAAAAATTATTCGAGGCCTGCGGCGGCGTGCGTCCCGATATGGTGATAGTCGATGGCCCGACAGGTGGCGGGACGGGCGGCTTTCCCTACGCCAGAATGTTGACCGCGCCGGTACTTTCCATGTTTGTTAAGCCCAATGCGCTATTTTGCATGGATGATGCTTACCGCGATACCGAAATCAAGGAAACGCAAAGCTGGATCGACAGCAACACGATGCAAGTTTTGGGAGTCAAGGCAGTTGGTAAAGGCTTGATGATGGGACTCGTGATCGAAAACACCCTGAATAGCAAATAAGACAGTGATATAAAGCAATGCGAATAAAGATAAACCCCGGAGAAAATCCTTTTCTCCGGGGTTTGGTTTACTGCAGTTTATCTACCAATCACATCCGTATCCGGACCGGCCCGTAGTGCAGTAGTAATGGGTGCAAGGCTTTGGGGGTTAGGGGAATGGTGGGTAGCCATTATAACCCAAGACCCTGCATCCAATTTCAAAATCTCCTTTTTGAAACGTTCGTGTTAGGTGCCAGCGCTCAGCCATTTTCTATCGCTTCACAGCGCGGGCACCTAATTCTGTTCTATTATCTCAGGCTCAATAGATCCTGTGTCATCTGGTCAACGGTGGTGATTGTCCGCGTTCCCGCACCAAAGGCGCGCTGGGCAACAATCAGCTTGGCAAACTCATCGGCCAGATCGACGTTGGAGGCTTCCAGCGTTGATGGCTCGATAAAGCCAGCGCCGCCTGTTCCGGCCTCACGCAAGTTTTCCTCACCTGATTCCTGGTTCTCGGTATAGGCCGTTCCCGATACTTCGGTCAGGCCGTTTGCATTCGCGAAGGTCACCAGAGGTATCTGATACAGCTCTGCCGAGGCACCGTTAGAGAAACGGGCAATCACTTTTCCTTCCCGGCTGATTTCCACACCGGTACGCAAGCCAAGCTCGGCACCATTCTGGTCGGAGAAGATCACGTCGTAGTTACCGGAGAACTGCGAGAGGCGCTCGATATCAATGCTGAAGTTCTGCGGGCTGGAGCCATTGCCCCAACTTACACCATCCAACTCCAGATCAATGTTACCTTCGGCATCTCTGCGCGCATTCAGGCTTCCGTCCCCATCAAAGTTCATCAGGCCTTGTGTGATATTCGATCCATCGGGATGAATGATGGTGAGTTCCCACCAGCCTTCGGTATTAGGGTTGGCTTCGTTTTGAAGATCGGGGAAATCACTTTGATCGGGATATTCAGTCGCAAAAGGAAATGCTGAGTCATTGGTGTAGGGTACACCGCTGGCACCCGGGAAACCAAAGCCGGTTCCTCCGAAAAGGGCGGTTCCCGCATTATCTATTAATGTGATCTGATCTCCCAGATTTTCTGCCTTAATAGTCAGGCGGCCACCCGGGCCTAATTTTGCATAGGCGCCATTAGGATCAGGGAAGTCTGTATTCAACAATCCAATCAGATCACCAACCGTGTCTACCTGTGTTCCCGGACCACCAGCGCCGATTGTATATTGTTGGGAGTTAGCGCCAACAGTTACGGTGAAAGTGTTACCTGCCGCATTGCCAGGGAATAAGGTCGGATCAGTTAAGGATGTATCAAATTCCAGCGTCGAGGCAGTAGAGGTCGCATTCGACATAGGCCCTTCAATTTTACGGTATTCCATGGTCACGGTCTGGGCACTACCCAACGTGTCATAAACAGTGATACCGCGGGAGAAATGTGCCGCTTGCGTATCGCCAATCGGCAGAGTGGGGGCTCCTGTCAGTACATCCAGATTATACGGCTCCTGATCCGCATTCAGATTGATCGCCAACTCGGCTGTTGTGGTCGGACGGGTCAAACCGCCAAGGAAAGCAACATCCGCAGGAACCAGAGAGGTCAAATCCCCTTGGTTGGCTGGCAAATTGCCATCGGCATCAAGCGGCCATGCCTGCAATATAAATCCGGAAGCATTTCTTAGAAGTCCTTGCGCGTCTTCCGAGAATTGACCGGCGCGGGTGTAGAGCATTTCCTGACCGAAATCAGTAGAACGCTTGACCGGGAAGAACCCGTTACCCGAGATAGAGGCATCAGTCGCAGACGCTGTTTGTTGCAGCGAGCCTTGTTGATCCACTTTCTGGATGCGGCTGGTTGTAACCGTACCGGGGGAATAGCGTGAAGAGCGGCTTTCCGAGGTTACAAGGCTGTTAAAACTCGCTTCGGAGCGTTTGAAGCCTGTGGTGTTAACGTTGGCAATATTGTTGGAAATCATGGCCGTATTCTGTGACTGCGCGAACAGTGCCGATACGCCTGTAAATAGTGATCCAAAAAGTCCCATGTTATTACTCCTTTTTCTAGGTTTAGTATTTCTTGTTTGTTGTTTTTGTTGTTGTTGGTTGCTTGTTAAAATTCGGGTTATGGAGAGGTCATGTCATCATTGTTTCAACCTCACCAGATTTTGCGTCATTTCATCCACGGCCTTGATGACCTTTGAATTCAGGCCAAACATACGTTGGTGAACGATCATATCTCCAAATTCTTTGGCAATATCGACATTCGAGTTTTCAATGGAGGAGCCGTTAATATTACCGGTTCCATTTGTGCCGGATGCGTACATACTGGCCGCGCCCGAGACAGCACTTTCGCGGAAAACCGTGCCGGATTCTGCAATCAGACCATCAGGATTTGCGAAATTTGCCAAAGGGATGCGATACATCGGAATTTCCATCCCGTTGGTGTATTCGGCCATGACAAAACCGTCATTGTTAATATAGACGCCGCTGCGATCGCCTTGACCTGCGCCGTTTTGCGTATTCTCAAGAACGTTATAAGCATTGGAAAAGCTTGAGAATTGTGAAATATCAATGCTGAAGGGTAATTCTTCGCCGCTTACGCTGCTATCGAAATCAACGCCTGCTGTTAAATCTATTACCGCGCTGCCATTGGCACCGGGCAGGGCATTCAATGCGCCATTGCCATCAAAATTTAGCAATCCCTGGCGCAGAACGGTTGTTGCCGTGCCGCTTGGGTTCGCAGGGTCGGGGATCACAACGCTCATCTCCCACCAGCCTTGGGAATTCGGGTCGGTCGTATTGGCGAGCGCAGGGAAGTCCCCTTGATCGGCGTATGGTGCCGCCGCCGCCGCGGTAATATCATAGAGCGGGGCATAGCTATTACCAGTCAACGGATCGGGTATAAGGGCCAGACCTGTGCTACCCAGCACATTAGGGTCACTGGCCGTTACATCAAGTGTTTCGGCGGGCAGGGCGGATTGCACAAGCAATTCACCGCGCTCATCAAGGCGGGCTTCGAATTGTTGTACGCCGCCCACATCGGTAAAGTTGTTAATGGCATTGACCAGATCTCGCATTGTACTGACTTCGTTCGGCGCGGCGGGCGTGCCATTAACAAAGGTTAGGCTCAGGGATTCCGCGCCATTGGCGATTGTCATGGTTTCTAAAGCGTTAATGCCCGATGTCGGCCCCGCAGGATCGACCAATGCGTCGCTGTAATTATAAGGGTTGCCTTTATCGGTCACAAACTGCGCCATCGGGCCAGTGATTTTGCGGAACTGGAATTCCACATCGCGCGGCGCGCCTTGCGTATCATAAACGGTGACAGAGCGGGAGAAATTAGCTGCCTGCGCTGCGCTCAGGGGCAAGGTTTGTCCCAAACGATATGGATTATAATCGTCTTCGGCGGCATCCAGATTGATACCCAGATCAACGCGGCTAGTAGCCTGCACTTGCGTATCAAAGCCGCTCAAATTCATCGCAACGAGTGAGGCAGGGTCTGTTCCGCCGCCGCCGATTCCGTCGCTATCAACCGCCCAACCATAAAGATAAAAGCCCGCTGAGTTTCTAAGGAATGTATCGCCGCTCTGGCTATCGACATATTCGCCGAACTGCCCGTTGCGGGTGTAGAGTGTATCGCCCAAACCATCTGCGCTTTGTTTGACGGCAAAGAACCCTTTGCCCATGACACTGGCATCCAGTTTTGCGCCTGTTTGTTGTACCGTTCCTTGCTGGCTGGCGCGCAGAAGGTCGGTTGCGCGCACGCCGCCGGATTGGCCGCTGGGCTGCGAGAAAAGGCTGTTGGCAACGATGTCGGCAAATGATGTGTCGGATTTTTTATAACCGATCGTGGTCATGTTGGCGACATTTTGCGATGTGGTCTGCGTCGCTCTGGACGCGGCCATCATACCGCTGGTGCTTGCATATAGTGATCCGAAAAAGCTCATCTTATATTACCTCTTACGCTCCTGTACTTGCCACATTGGCCGTGACAACATCGTCAAGTCTTACGGACTTGTTGCCGATATTCAGGTAAATGTTGTTGTTTCTGGATTCCACGCCCGAGACGATGCCATCGCTCATGGAACTGTAGCCCACGCGTTGGTCGTTGTCGTCGATGGCATCAATGGTGAAGGTGTAATCACCCGCCGGTACGGCTGCACCGTTTGTGGTTTTGCCGTTCCATGTCGTGATGTTGCTGCCTGCATCGGTGTCAATATCACCGACATAAACTGTGGTGCCGCTGTTGTTCTTGACGATCAATTTCGCACGGTCGGCCTCGGCCTCCAGATTATAAATAATATTGGTCGGTGTGCTGCCGTCATGGCCAATGCTGTTATTCTTATAAGTAACATCCAGACCGACATAAGACAGCGCCGCTGTCAGGGCATTATTGGTGGAAGATGCAAGGCTCTCGGAAGTGTTCAGCACATTCCCCAGGGAAACGGCGCGTTCGCCCACCAGCAGGTAAATTCCGCCATCTTGTGTTTCCACGCCTTGTACGCGGCCTGTAACAACTGTTGTGGTTTTAATTGGGTTTTCGTCGGCATCCAGAGCATCGACAACAATCTCATAGGTGCCGGGAGCGGCGGGCTGACCGTTATTCGTCTCGCCGTTCCATCTGAATTCATGCGCCCCGGCAGTTTTTGCCGCATCGGTTGTGTAAACCACATCGCCGAATTCATTCAAGATATTGATCTTGGAGAAATCCGCGGATTGCGGCAGGGAATAGCGCATTGTCGATGTTTCGCCGGTGTAAGCAAACTCGGATGATATATAGCTGATATCCTTACCAACATAATTCTGCGCTTGAGAGAAGGACGTACCAAGCTGCATCGCCACAAGGCTATCCAGTTTCTGATTTGTATTGATCTGCTGTTCCACCCCAGTGAAAGCCACAAGCTGGTTTGTGAACTCTGTTGTGTCCATGGGGGAGAGGGGATCCTGATTTTGCAACTGCACAGTCAGCAAGGTCAGGAACTGGGAGAAATCGTCAGCCAGTTTGTCCTTAGAGCCAGCCGTATTGGCTTGCTGCTTCAGTGCGGTTGAAATATTTACATCGGATACCATTGTCTTAATCCTTGTGTCCTAAACTCTGTTCTTACGCCAAAATGTTGTAGCGCATGTGGCCGCTATCTGGGTCGACCTGCCACGTCATTGTGGTCTCTATTATTTCTTCTTCGCCTTCATTGCCGTTTTTGCCGGTTTTATTTCGTGATCCGTCATGGCGGCCATCTTGGCTAAAGCCTTCATTGTCCTGTGCCAACTCGAAACTAAGCGAATTTCCATCGGCCTCTAACCCTGCCTCTTGCAAGGCGCGTTCCAAAAGTTGCGCATCGCGCTGTAACATCATAAAAGTCTCGGGTTTTTCTGCTGTCAGGACGGCTTTTACGGTTTTATCCTTGCCAAATTCCATGCGAACTTCAACGCGGCCCAGCTCTGGCGGGTCCAGCTGAATACGGATACTCTTGGCTTCGCCGCTGGCTGCGCCCTTTTGCAGGGTGGCGGCCACCATTTGTGTGCCGGGATGTGGCTGGCTGGCGCCGTGGCTCTGTGTCACCACCGAAGTCATGGCGGCCATAGAGTTCATTTGTGTCTGTCCGGTGGCAACGCCCATTTGATCCATGGCTTGCTGGGTAAATTCTGCCGGGGCATTTAAGCTACCTGAATTACCAAAGGGCCAATTTTGCAGCACGCTGGTCAGCGCGGCCTGATTTTTGGCAGCGTTATCATTGCCGGCTTTGCCTGCCAGCATGTCATCAAAAGACAGGTCTTTGCCGCCTTTTTCACTTTTCATGCTATCCAGAAAGCTCTCGAAATCTTCTAGAACGCCGCTTTTCGCGCTGTCCCAGCTATCATCCTCTGTGACGATATTGCCGAGCTGGGATGATAAATCCTTTGTGCCGATTGTCTGGGGCGCCGAATTCTGCGCGGCATCACCCAGCAAGATCGCTTTGCCCGTTGTGATAAAGTCATTCTTGGCTTGCGGCGGTAAAATGCGGATTAAACCCAAAACCACGGCGGCATAATTCTCCGCATTGTCTTCGGTGGCATCAGCGGATTGTTCATCGCTTTTAATACCGGCCAGCAATTTCTCAACCTTTTCCTGTAAATCCGTGATTTGCGCAGGGGTCAGATCGGTGGCAATCAAGCCGCCATCGCCTTGTTCCATCAGCTTTTCAACGCTTTTCAATATGCGCGCCAGATTGTTCAGGGCAGGGCGGGTCTTTTCATCTTCGATCAGGAATGCACCTTTTAAAATCTCGGGCGCATCATTTTGTTCATTTTCATCTAGGGCATCCGTGGCAAGCGTATCCTCGGTCACGGCAGTCTCGATCTCTGCTCCGGCTTCGACATCAACATCGCTCTGTGTTTCCGGCACGATGCCTTGCTCTAAGGCCTGTTGGCTTAGCGCGATGACATCGCCGATGGTCGGGTTATCCAGCTTGGCGAGTTCTTTTTCCACGCCTTCGCTTACAGGAAGGGTATTAATGAGTTTGGCCAGCGGGGAGTCGGCAGGGATGTCTTCCAGAGGCGTATCCATTATAGATTTTTGCTGCCCTTGTCCTTTTTCCTTTTGCGCTTCTAGCGCCATCGCCGCGGTTTGCAAGAACATGTCGAAGAAACCAAGCGCACCATTGCCCAGCGCACCGGAGGCTGCGGCGCCTTTGCCTGCAGCCGATGCAGATGTCTGTAAACGTCCACTTGCTGCGCCGTTCTGGCTGGTGCTTTGTGCTGTGTAGAATGTTTCTATGCTCATAATCTTGTCCGTTCTGTCCGTGGCGTTTTCTGGCGGTTCTTATGCTGTCTCGCTAATTCCTGTCGAGATTTGCTTGAGCTCGTCAATCGCCATGGCTCCGCTGGAGGTATAGCTTGTTGCACGGTCTTTCTTCACGGCTTCTCTTGCCGCTTCTTGCAATGTGCCACCAAAGCGGTCCATAGCTTTTTGCATGCGTTCCAAAGCCACCATATTTTTGCGGGCGAGGTTGGAGAAATCAGCCTGCATGTCCTTCAGCTTCGTACGAAGCGCGGGGTCGGCGTTTTTCATCTCGTCCTTGCGGGCCAGCATTTGCTCGATCCCTCTTTGGTAATTGCGGGCTGTCTGGAGTTTGTTGTCTTGTAAAGACAGGAAGCGCTTGGCATCTGAATCCATCAGGGCGCTGGTTTCCTGCTCGTACACAAAGCGCAGCTCGTCAATTGTTTCCATCATTTCCTGCATCGCCTTTTTCGGGTTGCTGGAGAGTTTGAACGTGCTGGCTTTGGTGGCGCTGCTCGGGGCGGATGGAATACCTGCTTGCAGGTCTGGATCGTTGTAATACTGGCTCATTGGTTACACTCCCGTTATTTAAAACTATGTTTGTTTATATTTTTGTTACGAAATCTGATTTATAGTTCTGGCTCATCTCCTGAATTTCCAGCAGGGAATTGGTGGCCTTTTTTTCCGATTTCTTCTGCATACGGTCGATAATACCGTTATTGTGTTTGGCGTTATCGCCCAGCTCGATTTGCAATTTCTCTAGACGGTCCAGTAAACCAGGATCGGCGCCGCGGAATTCATTCAGGCGCGTCTGGAATTCTCTTGCGAGTTGCACATAGCGCTCTGTAATCACTGTTTTCTCGTCTTGCATGATCGAGAAGTTCAACATGTCGCTTTTGGCCAAGGCCTGCGCTTCACGCTCGGAAAATTCGATCAGGGCTTCGGTTGTTTTAATCATGGCTTTCAGCGCGATATGTGGGTCAGACGGCAATAATTGCTGTTCTACTGTGGCCTTGTTTGCTTGTACGGTTGGTGTCTTCATGGTCTATCGCTCCTGTGCTTTGATCAATTCTCTTTTTACTGCGTCGGCGACACCGATACTGCCGGTCTTCGCCATGGTCTTTCCGTATTCCTGAAGCAACATGCTTCTAAAGACCTCTTCACCTTTTCCTCCGCCAAACGGGGCTTCGGTGCTAATCCCTTCGAACATCGGCTTCATCATTTCGGATATAAAGACCGCTTCGAATTCTTCGGCAGATTGGGAAATCTTTTCCATCGTTCTGCCATCTTGTAATTTCTTTGCAATATCCGTGCCGTTTCCTTGGCTCGCCTGTAATATCGCCAGTGTCGTATCTTGTGTCATGCCGGTATTCATCTTAGATCACCTCGATGGAAGCTTGCAGGGCACCTGCGGCCTTAATGGCTTGCAGGATCGTGATGATGTCACGGGGTTGCATACCCAGGCTGTTCAGGCCGGTGACGAGATCTTGCAAGGTCACACCTGTATCTAGCGTGGACAGCTTGACGCCATCGCCTTGGTTAATCTCGACTTCGGTACGCGGCACCACAACGGTTTCGCCATTTTCGGCAAACGGGTTGGCTTGTGATACCTGCGGGGTTTCTGTGATCTTGATGGTTAAGTTGCTTTGCGCAATGGCCACGGGGCTGATGCGGACATCCGCGCCGATAACAATCACCCCTGTATTTTCACTAATCACCACGCGGGCAGGCTGATCCGGCTGGATCGGCAGTTGCTCGATATCGGTAATAAGGTCGACAATCGTGCCGTCATAATTGGCCGGACGCTTTAGAAGCACGCTGGCAGAATTCTGGGCCAAGGCAATATCAGAGGACGTAAAACCGTTCACGGCCTGCGCAATGCGGCGCGCGGTTGTGAAGTCGGGGTTCTTTAATGATAATCGGATTTGTTGCAACTCGGCGAGTGTAAAGTCGATCTCGCGTTCTACAATCGCACCTTCGGCGATGCTGCCTGCGGTTGGAATATTTTGTGTTACGGCGGCTGCGTCCCCTCCGGCGGTGAAACCCGACACGCTGACGGGGCCTTGACCAACGGCATAAACTTCACCGTCCGCGGCCATCAAAGGCGTCACAAGCAAATTACCGCCGCGCAAATCTGTGGCATCACCCAGCGCGGATACGCTGATGTCAATGCGTGATCCTTGATTGGTAAACGGGGGTAGAGTGGCCGTTACCATAACGGCGGCCACATTGCCTGTTTTCATATTCTGGTCACGGACATTCACGCCCATGCGCTCTAACATGGCCACCAGTGATCGCTCGGTAAAGGGGGAGTTTCTGAGGCTGTCGCCTGTGCCGGTCAAGCCGACGACAAGACCGTAACCGATCAATTGGTTGTCACGAACGCCTTCAATGTCGACAATATCTTTTATGCGAGATGTCTTGGCGTCGGCTTGTCCGATCGGCGCGATCAACGCGCTCAGGAAGAAGACGCCAATCGTCAGCAAACTTATAAATCTATAAGATTTGCGCGCTTGGCCTAAGCCTTGAATATCGTTTGTGTTCTTTGCGTGCAGTGTCATTTTTTACCTGTACTGTTTTTTGTTTTAATTCTTACCTGTAGAACTATGCGAATGACGTGCCAGAAATTTTTCTCTCTAAGTTATTGATTTAAATAAATAAATTGTAGTTATTGAAAATATTGCCTTTGAGGCAACATAAAAAATGCGGCGCATACTCGGCAAATCTTTCCTCTTTTCAGGGGGGGCTGTGTTATAATAAACTAATGATCGTAGAAACATTCTGCGCAACAAAGTGTGGTTTCAAATGAAGATTCAAGGCCCGGGCAAAACGAGCGGCCCATCAAAGACAAATAAGAAAGACAAGGCCAGCTCCAGCGATGAGAGTTTCGGCGATATGGTTTCCTCGAAAGTCGGGACCAGCGCGCCCACAGGTGCGACAAAATCCATTGCGATGGTGGATTCCCTGCTTGCTGCGCAATCCGTGGAAGATCCCACAGCGCGCGCTGCGAAAAAGCGCATGCGTAGTAGAAGTATGACCGTATTGGATGAGTTGGAAAAACTGCGCATGGGCATGCTGAGCGGTTCCATGACGGTTGGGCATATGATTGACATCGCCGACGTGGTTGCCTCACACCGCGAAAAAGTTTCCGATCCGTCACTCACCGCCATTATGGATGAAATTGACCTGCGCGCTCAGGTCGAGCTTGCGAAAATGCGCGTGGCCATGGATAGCCAGAAACAAGGCTAGTCCTGTTGTTTAAAGATTTTCTTGCCAGAGCGAGTGCAATAACAATTTTTCTTGTTTTCAGCCTCACCTTTCATTATAGTCCTAGTCCTTGTAAAACCGAGTAAAATTTAGGGAATCACGCATTATGAGTCAGTCAAGCAGCGTAATCGTACCACAGGACTATGAACCGGAAAATGATAAGGGCGAGTTCATGAACCCTGTCATGTTAGAGTATTTCCGTCAGCAACTCATTGCATGGCGCAAGGAATTGCTCAATGAATCACAGGAAACAATCGCCAATACGCTGCAAAGCACAGAGCTGCAAAAACCCGACCTGGCCGACCGCGCGTCCGCCGAGACCGATCACGCGCTCGAGCTTCGCACTCGTGACCGCGAGCGCAAGCTGATCAACAAGATCAATCAGGCAATCCAGCGCATCAACGAAGATGAATATGGCTTTTGTGAAGAAACAGGGGAGCCTATCTCGATCGCCCGCCTGAAAGCCCGCCCGATCGCAACTTTGTCATTGGAAGCCCAAGAACGTCACGAGCGTATGGAAAAAACACACCGCG
>CAXBAL010000010.1:0-17940 GCA_963973475.1 uncultured Micavibrio sp. | reverse complement strand
TCGGATATGAAAGAAGCCGCATAATCCATGAAAGCCGAAACCCAAGCAATTGTTGAGGATATTCAAAGTGCCCTGGCATTGCTGAGGAGGCATCTTTGACTGGGACAATGCAGTTCTAAAACTCGAAGAGCTAAATGCCTTATGCGAGGATCCGGATCTTTGGAATGATGCGGAAAAGGCGCAAGGCATTATGAAGGAGCGTACGCGGCTGGATAAAAAAATATCCTCCGTGCGCGACATCGACCAAACTCTTAATGATAATGTTGAAATGATCGAGATGGCCGAAGCGGAAAACGATGCGGCCATGGTTAAGGAATCCGAAGCCATTCTTGCTGCTCTTAAGGCAAAGGTGGAGCGCAGGCAGCTCGAAAGCCTGCTTTCCGGTGAGGCCGACGGGAATGATTGTTATCTTCAGATCAATGCAGGGGCAGGCGGCACAGAGGCGCAAGACTGGGCCGATATTCTTTTGCGTATGTATATGCGCTGGTGCGAGAGTAACGAGTATAAGCTGGAAGTTTTGGAACGCAGTAACGGAGAAGAGGCTGGCATTAAGTCGGTGACTTTACAAGTGGGCGGCGAAGATGCCTATGGCTGGTTAAAAACCGAAACTGGCGTGCACCGTTTGGTACGTATTTCTCCGTTTGATTCCAGTGCCCGCCGTCACACCAGTTTTGCATCTGTATCCGTTTCACCGGCAATTGACGAGTCTATTGATGTCGAGATTGAAGAAAAGGATATCAAAGTTGATACCTACCGCTCAAGCGGGGCAGGGGGGCAGCATGTAAATACAACAGATAGTGCCGTCCGTATAACCCATATTCCGACCGGTATTGTTGCCGCGTGTCAAAACCAGCGCTCACAACATCAGAACCGTGCAGCGGCAATGGAAATGTTAAAGGGTAAAATATACGAGATGGAGTTGCGTAAGCGCGAGGATGCCGCCGCAGCCGAGCATGGCGAAAAAACCGATATCGGCTGGGGGCATCAAATACGGTCTTATGTTTTACACCCATATCAAATGATCAAGGATTTGCGCACTGGAGTGGAAACCACAGATTCACAATCTGTACTGAATGGTGATCTTGATCGTTTTCTCGAGGCTTCTCTCGCCTTACAACTTGATGCCAAATCTGGGCAGCACACCTGATTTCAATGCCTTCCTCGGCGCTGGATACAAAATACATTGAAACTCTGTGTCAGTATCTTTATGATTTGATTCCAAAGTATTATTTTCTTATTGCTATTTATTTTAATGTCCTGATGTCTGGTTTGCTATGAAAAAGTTTTTATTGATCCTTGCTGGCGCCTCCAGCCTTGCTTTATCGACCACTAACGTTATGGCCGCTGATAAAATCCTCTCTCCGGTTTCAGGATGGAATGTTGAGAAATTAAAGGCTGTCGGCTCTAGCAGCGCGTGTCTGGTTTACACACAATATGAAGACGGGGTGAGCTTATCGCTAGAAGCTCTGCAATCGCAATTGAGTGCATTACGCCTTTCTGTTGCATCGGGCGCTTTTCTAGCCGGACAAGCTTTAGAGGTAACCGTCGATATTACACCCAGTTATCGCGCTGTTAAATCCGCGCAAGCTGTTTCGGAAAATGAGTTGGTAATTGATGCCGCCAATGACCCCGAGTTGCTCAAGGCTATACAGCAAGGGTTCATCATAAATATTACAGCAGGTGAACGCTCTTACGGTCTTTCGCTTAGCGGCGCGGTCGAAGGTGTACGGCGCTTGCTAACTTGCCGGGATACAAATTGGCGGGCTTCACGACGTATTTATGATATTGCAGATAATCAAGTGGTCGCCTCACCTGAAAGTGAGAAGGCTTACGGCTCACCCTCGAGACCTCTTCAAATCAATGCTTATCCATTGGACGCTAATAAAACGGAGCCTGTATCTTCCACAGTAGCGGCAACAGAGAAGCCGATAATAATGACTTCAACTGAAGGGGAGAGTGATTTTATTCCAAATGAAGTTGCTAACGAATATGTTATAGAGACTGAAACGACAGAGATTTTAGAGCAAAATGGTGACGTTGTGGATTTATCTAGCGCCGAGCATAATAAAATTGTTATGGAGCCTGTGAACACGGTAACGCGCGTCCATACGCCAAAAGTAAAAATTCAGCCGCGCAATCAAAACGGAGCCGAAGATGTTGTCGATGTAGCGGTTCCTGTGCGCGGGAGTGACGAGCTTGTTAAGCCGCCCGCTTTTGACGAGGCACTATTAAGTGAGGGGCAAGAGCTTGCGAATGCTAGATCTGCAAATGATCAAATGCCTGCACCGGAGCGTAATCCCAATGCTCATTTATCATCAGCCGATGAAAGCGTTACGCGTCTAGCCCGTAAAAATGATACAGATCATGAAATACTGATCGCGGATAATGCTGTCCCTAGACGAAATGAAAATGCGATACTTTCACAGGGGCAGGATGGTATTTATACACGCCCAGTCGTAATACCGCGTATACCCGAAGCCGATTTACCTAGCCGTATAGACATTACAAATCGTGATGTTAGTAGCGCAATGGTTGATGAGGCGGAGGAATATGTAAGCCGCTCTGTTTCCAATCAAGAACTGGAAAATGAATTGAAGAGCCGCGAGGAATCCGAAACGAGCCCTTATGATGATACGTCTGCCGAAGCGGAGATAATACCCGAGGTGCCTATCATTACGCCATCTTTGCCAACAGCGCCAACCCAAGCGGTAAATGTCAAAGCCAGATGGAATGCGGCGCAAGGAGATAACTTGCGGGAAACACTTGCAAAATGGTCTCTTGAAGAGGGCGTGGAACTGATTTGGGATAGTGAGCGCCAATATGATATTTTGTCTCCGATTAATATGGATGCGAGCTATGAAAAGGCTGTTGCACATATTTTAAATCAGTACATGGTAGCGGTCGGTCTAGATACCCGGCCGGTAGGGCAATTATATGTTGATCCCCAAAGTGGAAATAAGGTGCTTATAATACAAGCCGATCAGGGATGAGTTTTTCTGAGTTATACCAAAACTTATCCACAGGCTGGTGTCGTGGAATAGATACTGCGTTTGGATTTTGCTGATTCTGGATATATTGTCATAGTGGGATAAGGGGGATTCTTTTATCAGGCATATCCCATATGTCTTACTTCTTCGTCCCAAATGAATTTGGAGAGTATTATGCGTATCAAGTCTTTGGCTTTGGCCACAACCCTATCATTATTAAGCACAAGCGCCCTTGTAGGTCCTGTGAATGCACAAAAAGGCGTCACATTGCAACCGCAGAGCAGTTGGGCGGTAAAGCGCGTAAATGCAGACAGTCCGAATGCATATTGCGCCCTAGCCCGAAGATTCGAGCAGGAACTTATTCTTACCCTTGCAAAAAACGATAAGCATGAAATTTCTTTCGCAATAGACTTTCCTCAAGGGAAATTTTCTGCTGCAGAGCGGTATGAAATATCTCTTGATCCCGGTGCGGGGGAACAACGTAAGTTCAAGGTTAAGCCCGCAGGGTCAGGCAAAGCCTTTGTTGTTCGTGTTGGAAGCGATCAAAAATTTATGTCGGCTTTGCTACGCACGGGGTATTTACGCATCGTTGTTGAAAACGAGAGCTATAATTTCAATCTTGCCGATATAGACCAAGGACAAGAACAGCTGGAATCCTGTCTTTATGCCGGTATGACACCTGCTGCTGGCGACAGCAATGCCGTGTCCGTTCCGAGTTATACGCAGGTAGCGGATTTGCGCGCGGAAAAAGATAAGTTAGAGCAACGCTTAAAAAGTTTAGAAAAAGAAAACGAAGACCTGCGTTTGCGGAGCGCTTCTGCCCTCGCTAATCAAAATGAGGGTGCATCTACAGGGGCACAATCTGCCTTACAAGTGACAAGTTCACCTGCCGTTGATGGATTGCTGAAGCAAATTAAATCCTTAAAAAATGAAAACGCGGAGCTTCAAAAACTTGCCAATGCCTCTAGTAATAATGTTCCCGCTTCTACGGATGTTTCCGTAATTGAATTAGCGCGTGAGAACCAACGTCTTCAATCACTTTTACAAGAACAGGAAAGTGTAGATACCTATAAACAGCAAGTCCAGCAGTTGACGCAACGTATTACAAGTCTTGAAAACGAAAACTTATCTTTGGTGCAGCAAAAACACGCCGAGCTGGATGAAAATGAAAAACTGGATCTTGAGCGTCAGATCCTCGCTCTTAAAAGTGAGAATGGCGCTTTGCGTGAAAGCATCAATACAAAAAGCGCTGCTAACAGCAACGACTATTCTGATGTTAAAAACAGCCTAACCGAACTCGAGCAGGATAATGCCAGATTAAATGCGCGTATTGCCAACTTAATGAGTGAAAAATCCAGTGTTATGGAACAGCTGGGCTATTATGAGGATGAGAACGAGAAATTGCGCAATTCAAATAGTGCTGCAGATACATCATTGCTGGCGCAATTACGCGATGAGATTCGTAAAATTGAAGGTGATAATGCAAGTTTGCTGGCTCAAAAAGAGACGGAAATTTCTGCTTTACAATCGGATTTGCAAAAATTGAAAACAGAGCAAGCCCGTGCCGTGGCTTCGACCGAAGATATACAGCGGCAAACGGAGGCCGTGTTTAAAACGCAGATAGAAGCCCTGAGTATTAAAAACGAAGCATTGAAAGAGGAATTGATTAGCCTGTCTCAAGGGCAGGTGATGCTAAATGAGCTCAAGGCGAAAGTGGATACTACCACACAGGAAAAATTGGCGTTGCAGGAAAGCCTGGATAAGGCACAAACAAAAATTTCTGAATTACAATTTCAAATTGATAGCCAGCAGGTGAGCAAGGATAGAAGTGAAGAAGATAAAGTTGCATTGAGGTTGCAGCTGGATGGATTGAATGCCGATATATCTTCTCTCAAAACTACGCTTTCTGAACTGACACATGAGAACGAAATCCTGCAAGCCAATTTGCTGCAGCGCTCAAGCGGTGATGATGAACTTAAAACGCAAATTGAGAGCTACCGTGCAGAATTGGCTGATCTTGAAAATCAGAATTCGGTTTTAAAAACTGAACTGCAGGAAGTGATAAGTTCAAATAAAGAAGGCGCCGCTAAAATAGCTTCGTTGTTGGAAGAAAATGAAGGATTACGCATACAGCTTAAGGCTTATCAAGATGAACAAACTGATAAGGTCGCATCTTTACAGGAAAGTTTGAGACAATTAAACGCCGCAAATGTAAAGTTGCAGGAACAAGCAAATGCCGATGTCGCAGCTTTAGAGCTAAACTTAAAACAAGTAAGTGATACAAATACTGCCCTACGCGAAGAGGCTGCGGCCAATGCTGCCAGCCTTGAGCAAAAGAATGTCGCTGTCACGGAGTTGGAGCAAGAGCTGTCGCAGCTGCGCGGTGAAATGCAGAGTTTACAAGATGAAAAAATAGCGGCTTTAAATAAGACCGAAGCGCTTCTGCCTTTATCAGAGGAGGTGGCTCTAAAAGAGGCGCAGTTAAAAGATATGCGTTCTGAGTTGCAACAACAAGAATCCAATCTCAATGAAAAGAGCCTAATAGTTCAAGAACAAACTAATAGTATTACTTCTTTGCAGGAAAGTCTGAATGCTTTAGAGAGCGAAAATAAGGATTTGGTTCTTGCTTTAAATAATGCCAATCAATTCAATGAAGAATTGCAGAAGGACTGGTCGCAGACTTTGGCGTCTTATCAAGCTTTGCAAAAAGAAAACGAGGGCATCGTTCTTGCCGCAGCAGAAAACAAAAATGACATTACTTCCGTTCATTCTGAGCAGGGTAATAAGATTGAAGAGCTTCAACGTAAGAATAAGGAGCTGACGGTCCAATTGGAAGCACAAGCGCGCGAGTATTTGGTGCTGATCCGTGACATGGAAACATTAAAGCAACAGCAATCTGTCATGCCACCTCAATCAGTAGCAATTAATTCCGATGAAGTGGACGCATTACGTACAGATAACGCTATCTTAAAAGACGAGGTTGATGTGCTTCGTCAACAATTGTCGCGTAAGGGATTACCGCAAGCACGTGAGGCTTCTTTGCAACAGGATCAGGCGGTTGAGACTATGCATAACGATGCCCGCCAAGTCCGTGAAGCTCAATTGGTTAAAAATAAACAGCAAGCCGAAAGGGAAGCTATAACCAAGCTTGTCGCCGTTGAGCCCGCTGCCGGAGATGATGCCGTTACCGTTCCACAAACGGAGCCTGTTGCTAAAAATGACAGCGTTCGACAAAGCATTCCGGTTCAATCTACGCCTGATGAAAACATAGCTATTCGTGAAGTTATTGATGAATTACAAATGGATGATGCCGGGCTGAGCGAGGCGCAAAAACTCGAGCGTTCTCTTAAAACTCAGATCGAACGCTCTGCACGCAACCATGAGCCACTACAGCAAGACGTTATTATCGACCGCATTGAGGAAACTGCTTCGCTGGGTATTCAGCCTATCGAGCCTGTAATCGAGGAACGTATAATAGAGGCGCCTGTTCAAATAGAAAGTGCTGCGTCACGAGTGCAACAAACACCAGCGGAGGATATTTTCTCCCCTACTGTAAAGGTGTCGGAGCTTTTGACGGCTGCAAATATTAATTTGGCGGCTCCCATTACGCTTGTAGAAAATTCATCCGGTAGCGATCGCGTTGCCTATCAGTGGCGTAGCGTAAACAATCTGTATGGTTCTGCGCACCAAAAGCAGATATCTAACATAAATGAATTTGATATCTATGTGCGGGACTATTTAGCCATGACAGAAGAACGCTGTACCGGAGATTTCGCAATCATGCCATCCTCGACGGAGCAAGTTGGACAAACCCGTATTGATAGTTATGAGATTGCTTGTGTAGGAAATGGCGTTAATTCGTCGGCCTCTGTTGTCTTTTTTAATAGTGATGACACATTTACAGTGCTGGCCCATGAAGGTCCGACAGAGGGCATGGAAATGGCAATGGATGCCCGTGACAAAATTGTTTCTATGGTCGAGAAGTCCTAGGGATAACGATAAATAAAAAAAACCGGCTTTATGTGCCGGTTTTTTATTGGCTAGAGCTAATAAATTACGCCTTTAATTTATCTAGTTCTTTTTTGAGTTCATCTATATTTTTTTTGATCTCTGCTGCGCGCTCTTCCTTATCACTGTCGCTTGCACCCATTGCAGCAAAAGGGGTGAACATTTTCATGGTGCGTTGGAACATATCTATATTGCGTTTGTTGATTTCTTCCAAGGAGGTCGGCATTTTAGGGAAGACGCCCATTGTGCCCATCGTTGGTATTGTATTAATGCCTTCAATTGATTTATTGATGTTATCGCGAATTTGTTCCTGATTTTTGGCAAAGATATCTAAAGTGTGCTCTAGGTAATTCGGGACTACACTTTGGATATTGTCTCCGTAGAAACCGATCAATTGCCTTAAGAAATTAGTTGGCAATAAATTTTGGCCGCGTGATTCCTGCTCGACAATAATTTGCGTCAGAACAGAACGGGTTAGATCGGCGCCGGATTTTGCATCCTGAACAACAAAATCGTGGCCTTCCTGCACCATTTCGCACAAATCATCTAAGGTCACATAGCTGCTGCGCCCTGTATCGTAGAGGCGGCGATTGGCGTATTTTTTGATGATGGTTGGCTCATCGGGGCCGCGTCTGGTTCTTCCCATTTTGCTGCACTTCTTCCTGAATATGTTGCATGAATTATTTGCATTATATGCACAATTCTTTAGAGGTCAAAATATTTATGGTGAAATTTTGTAGCGCCGTGACTATGGTGAAGTATTCAGAGGGCAAGTATGAGAGACGGACCAAAACCATTATCAATGCATTTGGGCATGACGAGCGCTTGTTTGCAAGGGCAAGAGCAGGCCGTAGAGCATCTTGCCGACATGGTGCGCGGCATCCAGCTCTATCAGAAATCATCATATAAGCCGACCTCCTCACAACGTTTACAAGTTTGGTCGGAGGAGCAAACACAATTATTTCGCATTTTAGGTGCTGACAATTTTTCTATAGGGGAGCGCGATATTTGCGTGCTTATTCCCTCGCTTATTAATGGGTCCGGTATCCTTGATTTATGTCCCGAGCGCAGTCTGGCAAAATGGCTGACCACCCAAGATTTAGATGTCTATTTACTGGACTGGGGGGATATAATGAAAGAAGACCCTGCCATTACTATACAAACTTTGGTTTGCGATCGTCTTGGGATTGCTGTATCTGAATTAAAAAATAGAACAGGAAAGTCGAAATGTAAGATACATGTCCTTGGTTACTGTATGGGGGGGGCGCTTTCCCTTGGGATCGCGGCGGTAAAACCCGATTTATTTGATACGTTAACCCTGCTGGCTACCCCCTGGGATTTTTATGCCGGGCAAAGAACTTTATTGCGTCATGTTCAATTCTGGGCGCCCTCGGCAATGGGTTTGATCGAGAACAAAAACTATTTGAGCGCGGACCAACTGCAATCCTTATTTGCCAGTGTGGACCCGATGTTGGCACAGAAAAAATTCTCGCGCTTTGCAAATATGAATATGGAGTCCGAAGAAGCCAGAATTTTTGTCGCTGTGGAAGACTGGTTGAATGACGGCCAAGATTTACCGGCAGGCATCGCACGCGAATGCATCATGGATTGGTTTTTGAATAATGGCCCGTGCTCGGGCATATGGATATTGGAAGGGCGCCTGGTTGATCCACAAAATATCAAAATGCCAGTACATATTGTTGCCTCTCGTAAGGACCAATTGGTGGAATATGATGCAGCATTAAGTTTACGTCAAACACTGCCGTGCTCTTATGTTACCGAACCGGATTGCGGTCATATTGGTATGATTGCGGGTAAGGGCAGTATTGCGGATGTGTGGCAACCAATGGCGCAATGGATGAAAAAACAGGCGACCGATAAGAATGCATCTTGAAAAGATACCATAGCTTGTTAAGGTGCTTAGGTTGATAATTCTAAGAACCCGAGGATACCACCATGACCAATCAGGACCCTATTGTAATTGTAAGCGCAAAAAGAACCGCTATTGGAACGCTGGGTGGAGGTCTGAGTACTTTAAGTGCGCATGAGCTAGGCAGTGATATTATTAAAGCTGTTATCAGCGATGCGGGCATCAAGGCCGAAGACGTTGATGATGTTATTATGGGCCAGGTTCTGACCGCTGGTGCAGGTCAAAATCCGGCAAGACAGGCCGCCATCAACGCCGGAATTCCAGAGAACAAAACTGCGCTGACTATCAATCAGGTATGCGGCTCCGGTTTGCGCTCGATTGCGATGGGTATGCAATCAATTCTGAGCGGTGATAGCGATATTGTTATCGCCGGCGGTCAAGAGAGCATGAGTAATTCTCCCCATTGTGTACAAATGCGCGCGGGCGTGAAATTCGGTAATGTCGACATGGTCGATACAATGATCAAAGATGGTCTTTGGGATGGGTTTAACGATTATCACATGGGTATTACGGCCGAAAATATTGCCGAGAAATATCAGGTCACGCGCGATGATCAGGACCGCTTTGCGGCGCAATCACAAAACCGCGCCGAAGCCGCGATAAACGATAATAAATTTGCCGCAGAAATTGTTCCGGTTACGATTAAAACCCGTAAGGGCGAGGCTGTATTTGAAAAGGATGAATTTCCGAGAGCCGGTATTACTGCCGAAGCGCTCGGCAATCTTCGTCCCGCTTTCAAGAAGGACGGCACGGTAACAGCCGGGAATGCGTCGGGCATTAATGATGGTGCGGCCGCAGTTGTATTGATGCGTCAAAGCGAAGCAGTTAAGCGCGGTCTGAGCCCACTTGCTCAAATAACAAGCTGGGCGACAGCGGGTGTTGATCCGTCTGTCATGGGCACGGGGCCAATTCCTGCTTCCCGTAAAGCGCTGGAGAAAGCCGGTTGGAGTGTCTCCGATCTCGACCTGATTGAATCGAACGAAGCTTTTGCCGCACAGGCTTGCTGCGTTTTGAAGGAAATGGGTTTTGATCCTGACAAAACGAATGTGAATGGCGGGGCCATTTCATTAGGCCACCCTATTGGTGCATCCGGCACACGTGTTCTTGTGACGTTATTACATGAAATGGCGCGCCGTGATGTTCAAAAGGGACTTGCAACGCTTTGTATCGGCGGCGGTATGGGGATTGCGATGTGTGTTGAGCGCGTATCTGGCCAAAGCTGGAAAAGCGTAGCTTAGAATATTTTTATTTTTTAAACATTTTTATGGTTTTAGTGAGGTGAATTATGAGCGGAGTAGCAATAGTAACAGGCGGAACACGCGGCATCGGTCTGGATATTTCAAGGGCGTTAATTGCCGAGGGATATAAGGTCGCCGCTGTTTATCACGGCAATGAAGAGGCTGCGCAAAAATTTCGTGATGAGACAGGACAAAAAGCTTATAAATTTGATGTCTCTGACTATGAATCTTGCGAAAAATGGGTGGAACAAATTGAGAATGATTTAGGGCCCGTTTCTGTCCTTGTGAACAATGCAGGGATTACCAAAGATGGCACATTGCATAAAATGCCTGTGGAGAGCTGGCATGCTGTGATCGAAACAAATCTAACCTCATGCTTTAACATGTCAAAAGCTGTTATCACAGGTATGCGTGAGCGGGGCTACGGACGTATTATTAATATCAGCTCGATAAACGGGCAAAAAGGGCAGTTTGGACAAACCAATTATTCCGCCGCAAAAGCAGGAATGATTGGCTTTACCAAAGCACTGGCTCTTGAAAGTGCTGCAAAGGGAATAACAGTAAACGCTATCTGTCCCGGCTATATCGAGACAGATATGACTGGCGCGATGCGTCAGGAAGTTCTTGATAGCATTATTCGCGGCATTCCGGCAGCGCGTATGGGGCGCCCAGATGAGGTCGCCGCAATTGTTGTTTTCCTTGCATCCGAAAAAGCGGCCTTTATGAATGGTGCCACAGTATCCGCGAATGGCGGTCAATATATGATTTAAGGGGCTTGCCCTTGATCATTTTGCTAAGTGTTTCCTTCGTTTCACTGCGCGCCTATTTAAGGTATAAATAAAGTATGAAAAAAAGTGATTCCATTATTCTCGAGCGCCGTTTTGTTCCGAAAGGAACCTTGATTATCAAACAAGGTGAAGAGGGAAATTGCGCCTATTTGCTGCAATCAGGAAGCGTGCGTGTCTACACTCAAAATGATGAAAAGAAAATTGATCTGGCAAAGCTTGATTCCGGACAGATTTTTGGAGAAATGGCACTGATTTTTAATGAAAAGCGTTCGGCTTCTGTCGTTTCGATGGAAGATTGCACGCTTATAATTTTGACACGTCAAACATTGAAACAAAAATTGGATCGTAGCGATCCTACGGTCCGTGCCATTGTAACCATGTTGACCCAGCGCGTTATATCCGCAAATAATGAGGTCATGAACAAAAAGTCCAGTATTCAAGACCTGGTTGATACAACTCGCATAATCTATCAAAATACTTTATCGGCCTTGCCGCGGACACAACAGCGTACATTTCAAAATGCAGTTCTGCCAAAATTGGATGATTTCTTTAATGCCGTGAAATCTTTTCAGGAACGTTTTACTAAATAAACGGCAGTTGCCTTGTTAAATACGAACGCTTGATTTTATAAGCGATCCTGCTACATCTACTACCTTAAATACATTCATTGTTTATCGAGGTTTAGATGAAGCGCGCGCTTATTGGCATTATTGGGGTTCTGGTTATTTTAATTGTCGGTCTTTTGGTTGCCCCAAGTTTCTTTGACTGGAATCAATACAAACCGCAAGCTATAGGCGCCATTAAAGATAAAACGGGTCTAGATGTTGTTTTGAATGGTGATGTGAAAGTTGCCTTACTGCCTGCGCCTTATGCCTATATCAATGATGTCGTTGTTAAGTCACCGCGAGATGGGGAGTATGAAAATATTGCCACATTAGGCAGGCTGGATTTGAACCTTGCTTTTACACCTTTGCTATCGGGTAAAATAGATTTTACCAGCGTTGAGCTTGTAAAACCCGCTATCTATATCGAAACATACGCGGATGGGACCCAAAACTGGAAGACTGATAAAATTGCGGCGTTGATGGATGGGGGAGAGAGCGTGGATGCAGATGAGACAGAGGTGGCATCTGAAGAAAATGCAATGCTGAGCTCAATTTCTTTGAACAAAGTTGAAATTTCCGAAGGCAGTTTCTCCTTTTATAATCATGAAACCCAATCCGAACAGGTGATTGATAATATCACTGCGGCAATGCGCGCCGATACGCTTTCAGGGCCTTTTACAATTGATGGAAGTGTACGTCATGATAGCCGCGCGATTAAATTCAGTGCCAAAACAGGCCGCCTTGACGGGGATGCAGGGTCAGTGCCATTAAATGCGAAAGCCGTTCTCAGTCCCGATGACGTTCAGTTGATATACTCCGGTATTATTGATACGTCCGGTGCATTTGAGGTTCAGGGGGAGACGCAATTGATTGTTGAGGACTTGGCCGAGTTTCTGTCTAGTTTTGGTGTTGTGAGTCCGGTTATAAAGTCCTCTGCCTTAAATGCTAAAGGTTTGCTGAGTGCCACAGCGGAGAGTTTTTCTTTTGATAACTCCAATATTGTTCTGGGTGAGAGCACATTTACAGGCTCTATCGGTGGTACAATAAACCCTATTCAGATTAATCTGGATTTGAATTCCGAGCGACTAAATTTGCAAAGTAGTTTTGATATACCTGCCTTGGCTAATGTCCGGGCTGCCGGCTTAAAAGGTTCGGTTCAATTAATCGAAAATGGTGTTCGTGCCCAAGATGTTGTTGTTAGGCTGGATGATACCGCTTTGCAAGGTAGTCTGCTGTATAATTCTAGTGCTGAGCGCCCTAAAGCCGATATTGTGTTGCGTTCCGATAATTTGGATCTGAATAAATTTATTGCTCCACCCGCAAAGACAGCTAGCAATTCGGCTGGGGGTTCTGCGGGATCAGAGATTAAGCAAACGCTTTCGCAAACCGATATCCCGGTTGATCTCAATCTGGATGCTAATATAGCCAAAGGTCGCTATGGAGAGTATACATTCTCCGGCATTACGGCAAAAGGGAGCGTTTCCGGCAATACGGTAAACATCGGCACGCTCTCTGTTAATGATTTCGCAGGAAGCGCAATTTCGGCACAAGGTGCAATTGAAAATTACAAAACTTTAAGCGGTATTGATTTAACCCTGTCGTTAGATACGGAAAATGTTAAAACCATAGCCAATGCTCTATCAGTAGATATGACTGGCTTGCCTTCTGACGTTAAGGCCGTGGACGCTCGCGTACAAGCAAAAGGTTCTGCCGAGAGCATGGATGTCACTGCCAATGTAAAGGCTATGAATGGCGAAGTAATCGCCAGCGGTGATGTGGGCGATGTGCTTGGCACATTAACAATGAGTGATGTGGATCTACAGGTGCGTCACCCCAATTTCAATCAGGCTCTAAATGCGGTGCAGCCTGGAGCGGGTTCTTTTGAAAACTTAAATAAGCCGTTGGATTTTTATGCGCGCGTTTCTAAAAGCTCAGGCGGATATGATCTCTCAGACATCAAAGCTACAATTTCAGGTATTGCTGCGACTGGACAGGCCGGCTTGGATATGTCGGGAGACAAGCCATTCTTACGCGGCGACATTAGCCTTGGCGATGTCGTGATTGGTAATAAATCTGCCGGTGGACGCGAGGTCACTGCTTCTGGTTCGGGGGGGGCAGCGCCCCAGAGCGCTGGCTGGTCACGCGAAACGCTGGATTCAAGTTGGATGAACGCCATGAATTTTGATGTGAGCGTTACTGCGAAATCTATCAATTACGAGGGCTGGGCTATGTCGCAGCCGAGCCTCAAAGCGAAGCTGAATAACGGTACCCTCAATCTCGAACAGCTCCAAACTGGACTATATCAAGGGCAGTTGAACTTAAGCGGTACGATGAAGCCCGCTAATGAAAATAATGGGTATTCCGTAACCGGAAATGCCAATTTGCGCGATGTGTCGTTAGAGCCATTGGTCGGGTCTTTGACCGGAAACCGTATCTTAAAGGGGCAGGGACTAATAAGCTCTGATACGGTGATAAATGCCTCCGGCCTTAGTCCTGCGGCATTGGTAAGCGCTCTTGGAGGCAACGGTACCCTAACGGGCCGTGATATTGTGCTTACAGGGTTTGATTTGGCGCGTTTCGCAAGAGCGATGTCAAGTGAGACAAAGCCGGGCGACACGGCGCTGGGCGTTTGGAAAAGTGCTACCAGAGGCGGTAGCACACAGTTTGATACTATGGATGGTGAATTTACGATTAATGCAGGAATTGTGAACATTTCCAGTATTAAAATGGATGGTCCCAAAGCGTTTATGGATACGACCGGAACAGTCAATGTCCCGCAATATACTATTGCCACTACCCATACGATCAGCCTGAAGGAAGAGGATATTCCGGAATTCGAGATAAATATACAAGGGCCGTTAAACAATCCAGCACAGACATTTGGTCAAGGTGTGCTGAACGATTATATCTCCCGCAAGGTGAATAGAAAATTGCAGGACCTTATCTCTGATAAGCTGGGCGATAAGCTTGGAATACCGGGTGCGCAATCACAACAAACAGTGCAAGATAGCGCTTCTGAAGCAGAAGTCGAACCCGCAGCTAATGATGATAATGCAGCTAATGATGATAATAACGAACCTGAAGAAGCTATAAGAGGTTTGCTGCAAGGTATTTTAAAACAATAACTTTTAGGTTTTATTTGCCAGCACGCGTTTAAGGATATAGACGCGAATTGCGCTCGAGAGGTTATCTCGATCTTTTTCGGCATCAATAACTGTTATTAAAGCGTTGAGCGAGGTACCTTCGCGAGCGGCCAAGTCTTTCAAAGCGTTCCAGAATTCCGGCTCGAGGGTCACACTGGTCGCATGACCCGCAATTGAAACGGAGCGCTTTACAGAATTTGCGCCGGCTATAACCATTTAAGACCTAATCTCTGGGCTTGATCATATCAATCGGCTTGATCCAATCCTTGAACTGTTCTTCCGTCAGAAGGTCAAGCTCAATAGCGGCATCTTTTAGCGTTGTGCCATCTTGATGGGCTTTTTTGGCGATTTTTGCAGCGTTGTCATAGCCGATATGCGGGTTAAGCGCTGTCACTAACATCAGGCTTTCATTCAGCAATTTATCAATGCGCTTTTCATCGGCTTCAATACCAATCACGCAATGTTTTGTAAAACTGCGCATGCCATCCGAGAGCAGGCGAATGGATTGTAACACATTATAAATCATCACCGGTTTGAATACATTCAGCTCGAAATGGCCATTGCTGCCCGCTATAGTTACCGCAACATGATTGCCCATCACCTGAGCACAAACCATGGTGAGGGCTTCACATTGGGTAGGGTTAACCTTACCGGGCATAATGGAAGAGCCTGGTTCATTTGCAGGAAGCATAAGCTCCCCGATACCGCAGCGCGGGCCGGAGCCCAGCAGACGAATATCGTTGGCAATCTTCATCAGGCTGGTGGCCAGAACATTCATTGCGCCGGAAAGCTCCACGAGTGCATCATGGGCGGCCAGTGCCTCGAATTTATTCTCGGCAGTTTTGAATGGCAGGCCTGTGATTTCGCAAACTTTATCTGCAAATTTCTCGGCAAACCCGGCCTTGGAATTAATTCCTGTGCCGACTGCTGTGCCGCCTTGCGCCAATTGGTGAATGCGGGGCAGGGTATTTTTAACGCGCTCGATGCCATATTCGATTTGTTTGGTGTAACCGGAAAACTCCTGTCCGAGTGTGAGCGGCGTCGCGTCCTGCAGATGTGTGCGCCCGATTTTTACGATCTTGGCGAAAGCATCTGCTTTCTTATCCAGCGCTGAATGAAGTTCTTCGAGAGATGGGATTAGCTCATGATGAACTTGCTCGGCTGCCGCGATATGCATGGCGGTGGGGAAAGTGTCATTTGATGATTGGCCGCGGTTACAATGATCATTTGGGTGCACAGGAGTTTTCGAGCCGCGCTCACCGCCCATAATTTCGATAGCGCGATTGGATATTACTTCGTTAGCATTCATATTGCTTTGTGTACCAGATCCTGTTTGCCATACTGCCAGAGGGAATTGTGCGGCCAGTGTGCCGTCGATAACCTCATCAGCAGCCTGAACTATGGCGTTCGCAATATCGCGTTCTAATTCGCCTAAATCGAGATTTGCTTGTGCTGCGGCCTTTTTCTGAATGCCAAGCGCGCGTATCAACGGCTCTGGCATTTTCTCGGTGCCAATATCGAAATTCTCCAGCGAGCGCTGCGTCTGGGCACCCCAGTATTGATCAAACGGGACTTCTATCTCGCCAATTGAATCACTTTCTATACGGGTTTTTCCACCTTGCTGTTGCAATGCTTGCGCGCTCATATTATTCCTCTTTTGAATCAGGGTTCATGAAATATGAGCGCAGAATACTGCGCCTTTTATGCTTTGCAAAGTGTTTTTGCGATTTTATTCGGATGTAGCGGGGGATGTTTTGGGAGAAATAAAGTTGATGTGTCCCATCTTGCGCCCGGAACGAATGTCTGTCTTACCGTAATTATGCAGATAGGCCCCAATCTTTTTCAAATGTTGTTCAACCTTAAGTATGTCATCGCCAATGAGGTTGAGCATTATAGCATCACTATGACGCTGCGGCTCCACAACAGAAAAGCCGCATACAGATCTGATATGATTATCAAATTGAGAGTATAGGCAAGCATCCATAGACCAATGACCGGAATTATGGGTGCGCGGAGCAATTTCGTTTGCGAGTAAATTTCCGTCTTTAGTGACAAAGAGTTCAAGGGTTAAAACGCCTTTTAGATCAATTTTTTGTGCTAGGTTCCTAATGATATCTTTAGCTTGCGCTTCTAATGTTGATGAAACGCCGCTCGGAACATTGGTTGTATGAAGAATATGGTCTTTATGTTCGTTGAGCATGGGGCCATAAGTAATAATATTTTTCTGTTCATCACGGGCACAAATTACTGATATTTCACAGCTGAAATCTACCATTTCCTCAATGATTATTTCGCCATTTAATAGTTGAACTGTGTCGTTAATATTATCATCTCTATTAAGCTTAGCTTGGCCCTTTCCATCATATCCGAAACGTGTCGTTTTTAAAATTACTGTGCTGGCGTTCCATTCAATAAATGCATCTAGAATACTTTGCTCATTTTCATACTTTTTCCACCGTGTCGTTTCGATACCAATTTTATTTAAATATGATTTTTCAATGATACGATCTTGCGAAACTTCAAGTAATTTCTCATCGGGGAATACAGGCTTTATTGTTTTTAAAAATTCCACAGATTCAACCGGAATATTCTCAAACTCATAAGTGATGACGTCGACCTTATTGGCGAATTCGGCCAATGCTTTGTGATCAGAATAATCGGCCACTATGGTGTGGGCCGAGACCTTGCTGGCAGGGCTGTTTTCTTCAGGGGTGAAAATGTGTACCGTAATGCCGAGGTTGGCAGCAGCAAGCGCGCTCATGCGTCCAAGTTGTCCTCCGCCCAAAATGCCTAATGTTATGTTTTTCATGCTGTGCAATATGATGAAATTATCTAGCGAATGCAAGTATTAAGGGCGCTATAGCATATCAGGCGTTAATCTACGGGGGCATCCTTGACGCTTGCTGTCTGTTCTTCACGCATGGCCACCAAGCGCTTAGATATTGCCTCATCATGTGCCCCCAATATGGAAGCGGCTAGAATTCCGGCGTTTTTAGCCCCGGCCTTACCTATCGCCAGTGTACCCACAGGGATGCCTCCAGGCATTTGCGCTATGGATAACAAGCTGTCCATGCCTTTTAGCGCTTTGCTTTCAACGGGAACCCCTAAAACAGGGAGGGGAGTCATACTGGCGACCATACCCGGTAGGTGCGCAGCGCCGCCAGCGCCGGCTATAATAACTTTCAGGCCGCGCTCTTTGGCGCTTTTTGCGTATTGAACCATGCGGTCAGGAGTGCGGTGT
>CAXBAL010000009.1:0-18646 GCA_963973475.1 uncultured Micavibrio sp. | reverse complement strand
TAGCTGGAGATCAGATACACATCCACCGCCATATCGATGTCGTATGTGCCGGACTCTTCGGCGTAGCGGGTGTTACCCGTCATGCGGTTGGAAGCCTTGATATACCAGCCCGCCCCGTTGGAAAGCAGCGTGGCATAATCATTGGGCCCGCCGAGTTGCAGCGTTTTGCCGTCCGGCCCCGCGCCGCCATCCTCGGTGATCGTGATGATATTGCCGGTATTATCGACCTTCTTGATCGTAATCTCAGCCGATTGCGCGGCGCTGGCGGCGGGGAGCTCTATCGTCACCGCGCCTGCGCTGGCATTGACCAGATGTACCGAATGCGACAAATCCAACTCGTAAGTCCCTGTGGTATACACAAACTCGGTGTCATAGCGCATCAGCGTGGCTTTCAAATCGGTCACGACCGTTTTGCGCATACGGTTTTTATCAGGATAGCCCGCATTCACAGCATCATAATCCCCGCCGGATAGATCGTAAATCGCGGGGCCATCGCTCTGCGCCGAGAGGTTGATGATCGCCGTTTCGGTCGAGCCATCGGCCAGCTGCACATTCGGCACAGAATTAGAACTCTCGGCCAAGAAGTTGATAATCAAGGTTTTATTGCTTCCCGCGCCCGCCATAAAGCAGCTCTGCGCGGTCGCGCCGTTCATATTCGCCTCGCAATCGACAAATGAATTATTCAGCGCGCCATGTTCGACAAAAAACCCATGCCCGCTCGTCTCTGCGCCCTTGGAATAGACACGCACCTTGTGAAAGCGGTTGGCATTGGGCGTATCACCCTCCCCCGTTTTGGTCAGGTGGACACCATGCACTAAGGGCTGTTCGATCAGGATGGTATCAAAGCAATTCCAGTAGCATGGCTTTTCGCTATCGGTATAGCCATCCAGCACAATGCCGGTATTCGCGCCGACGATATGGACATCGCGCACAGTATTTTGTGTACATTCCGCATCCTTGCCATGGAAGCGGATTCCATTATTACCGCCTTCAATGCGTAAATTGCAGATAAGCGTATTTTTGCCATTCACCTCAATAGCGTTAAAACCATTGCTCTGGCATTGAATGATGCTCCCTTGTCCCGTGCCAATTAATGCCTTGCTAGAAGTCAATTCCAGCGTGGAATTAATAAGATACGATCCGTTTGGTATATATACGCTATCCGAAGCCGATAGGGCGTTTTGAAACGCCAACGTATCATTCGTGAGGCCATCACCGATGGCACCGAAATCGCGAACCGAAACCATGTCGGCGAGCTTATCCGTAACGGTTCGTGTCGATGCTCCGCTCCCGCTCGCGGTAAAATCGGGGCTGGCCACGGCACCTTCCAAGGACACCGCAATTGGATCGCCTAGCGCATTGAATCCCAAAGCTTTTCCAGCGCGCAGCTTCTTGGCGGGGAGTTCGAACAGGCCAGGCGCTTCGTGATCGCTGTATTTTAGGCTCAAATCCCCCTTTCGTGCCACCTGTTGCAGGGCGGCGGTCAGGAAATCCAGCTCGGTATTGATGGAATTGGCGGAAAAATCCCCGCCCTCCAGATAATCGGTCAGGCGTTCAAGCGGTAATTTACGCTCCAACGTGACCAAGACGTCCTCGTCCGGTGCGGTATCAAATGTGACCGTTCCGCCGGATGTGTTGCCCGCACCCGCGATATCAAAACCACTGATTTGCTTGGCACCGTTCAGATAGACAACCAGATCTTCGCTGGCAAATATCGGGAAGGGGTAGGTAAAGACCGTCTGCTCTCCGCTGGCGAGATAGCGCACAATCGGGGGCAGATCGGGCATTTTTATATGCTCGGGCATTGTAGTTGTCCTTTTTGTAGAATGAATTTAGGTAGCGCAAAGCACCGCGTAACGCGCCTGCGCGTCTGAGCGAACTTTACAGAGATATTTTAATCGCCCACGCGTTGTCCGGTCATGTCCTCGTACCAGCGTTCAGCCATATCGGCCGCGCCGATCCCGACATCGACCATGGTTTTATAGCGGCCATAATTAGAGGCGGCGTTGTTCAAATCCTGACGTTGACGGAGCTGTTCATATTGCAGCACGTTGAGCGAATTGCTCTGCGCCAGCTGTTGATCGAGCGCGCCTTTGCGCAAATTATCCAGTTGCTCGCGCTGCGCCAGTTCGCCCTCAGTCTCATCGAACATGCCTAGCAATACGGCCTCAGACGAGCCGCTGCCTTGCGCAATGCCGCTGCCGCCGAACTGCGCCCGTTGCCGTGCCACGGCACGTTTCAGCGCGGCGCGTCGGTTTTGCTCGTTGATACCCGACTGCGCGGCGATCTGGCGTTTTTCCAGCGCGACATTTTGCATGTTCTGCTGGTGCTGCAAGGCTTGCTGCGCCTTTAATTGTTCCAGCGCAACATCTTCGCTGCGCACATTTTGCTTGTAGGATGATTCACTTTTGACCAGCGCATCGACCAGACCAAGGCCTTGTTGATAGATGCCGAGCATCCCGATAGGGTTTAAAGAGCCCATATTCTTCTCCTTTATCTATTAAATTAATCGTTAACTTTGAGTTCGGTGGAAACAGAGAGCAGCGTAAAGGGCAGCGGCGCACTTTGCTCTATCCGCCAGAGCGGCTTTGTCGCATCAGCCTGCCAGCCCAGCGCCCGCACTTTGATATCCCCGCTCACCAGCGTCGGCGGGGCGTCCAGTATCACGGCCTCGCCGATCTGGCGCAGCGTGATATCACCAAGCCCGCGCCCTACATCGAGGCGCAAAGCGGCGGTGTTTTGCAGGCGGTAAACCCCCTCAATCAACCGAACCTTACGGCTCGCCCCCGCCCCCGCAAGCGCATTGGGGGGCAACGGCTCGATAATATGTGCATAGGCCAGACCAACTTCGACTTCGCTCGCGGCCTCGGTCAGTGTGATTTGCCCGCCGCTCACGCTCTGGTTCGGGATGACATGACCATCGGCGACGATGGACACACTCAAGCCCTCCAGATGATCCAGCCCCGCCCAAACGGTTTTAGGTGTCTCGCTCTCGCCTTTCAGCGCGGCGTCTAGATTATAGGCCTCGTCGAGCATTTCGATGAAATAATCCTCGCCGCGCTGGATCAGCATAAAGACATCATCCCCCACCACAGCCACGGATTTCACAAGGCCGATCGTGTCATGCAGCGTCCAGGCGGTGACTTGTTCGGCGCGGAACACGGTCAATGCGGCAAAGCGCCCGTCCCCCCGCACCATATACAAAAGCCTGCGTTTCTGGTCGTAATCCATATCCACAGGATCATCAATCAAATGCCGCGAGAGCAGCGCAAGGTCGGTGGATTGATAAGCCTGCTCCAGATCGGTGTAGAGGAATTCCTGAATTTCCTGTTTGTTTCTCGCGATAAACAACGTCGCGCCATCGACAATAATCGGTGGCACATGGCGATCAATCAACGAACCAATGCGCGTTTGCCGCCTGATCTGCACCGAGGCAGGAGTGAGCGGATCACCCGTCACCATCCATTCCGCGCCGCTGGTAAATACCTGTAAGTGCCTTCCTGAGAATATCCCGCGGATCGCGTTGACCTGATCGGAGAGAATGGCAAATTCGATGCTCTCGTCATCCAGCCCCTCTCCGAGGTCGAAATTGAACAAATCACCGGATTTGGAGAACCAGAGACGGTTGGGCAAGTCACGGCTGCCACCAATCACAAGCCTGTCCTGATGGAAAGCGACAGTAGACGGATAGCCGCGCACAGCACTAAAAGCCTGCTCCGCCCAATCAATTGTGGCACTGGAACTGCCCAGCGTTTCGATGATATTGGCGGTGACCACGGTGGGTGAGTCGTAATCGGTGATCAGAACTTCCTTGCCGCCGACATGCAGGCGGCTGTTTTCATGTCCTTCGGCAAAGACCGCGCTGGAGGCCGTTAGGGTGATTGTACCGCTCGTGCCGCTGGGGGTCAGCGAGACCGAGGAGGCCGCGAATTTAAACATCGGCTGGCGCAAACGTCCGTCATCGTCCTCATAAAATTCCCACTGCGTCAGGCTCCAGCTACCATCAGAAAGGCGGGTAAGCCTGTGGGGCGCGACATCAGGATGCACCAACAGCAGCGTATCGGCGCTTTGCGTCCACGCCAGCTGGGCGATCTGGCTTTCGCTCCACGGGGAGTTGATGCTCTCATCCGGCACCCCGCCCGCGTAGATATCAATCTTTTGATCGGTGATCACCAGCAAATAAGTCTGCGCTGTGTTAAACTCGAACCCGATCAACTTGCCGCCGCCGCGCGCCGTGTCGATATAGTTCAAACCGGCACGGCGCGTAATGCCGCCCGTTGGTTTGATAAAAACATTGCGCAGCGCCAGCGCGCCGTTCTCGTAAGCACGCAAATCACTGCGCCCTAATAGCTCGCTCGAGACCTCACCAGCTGTAAAATTTGTCTTTATATCGCGTATTCGGCTCATTTTTTATCCTTTATGTATGAAACCTTTTTCCTGCTATCCCGTTGGTGGAACACAAAAAAAAGGAGAAAAATTATGTTGATGAATAAAATTCTTACATTTAGCGCACTGTGCGCTCTGTCCTTATCCGTAGCCGCTTGCGGTAGCTCCACTGGCGAGCGCGCTTTGAGCGGCGGCGGTATCGGGGCCGGTGTTGGCGCGGCAGGCTCGGCTATTGCTGGCGGTGATCCTGTTACCGGCGCGGTTGTAGGCGGCGCAGTCGGCGCGGCCACAGGCGCGGCCACTGATGAAGACGATATTAATCTGGATTAATTTTCAGCCTCAAAGCAAAAGACCCGCTTCAAGGCGGGTCTTTTTTTGTTTCGGCTGGTTGGGCTATGACGCCAGTTCCATCTCGAATTGGCTTCGTGGTAAATCGGTCCAGAGGATGGGCTGCAGAAATTCTTGCATTTTATCATAGCGCTCGCACACCGCTTTTGCTTCTGCCAGAACATGCTTGTCCAGCGTCATAATCGCCCGCACCTTGTTTTTTAGACATTCAATATCGACATGCAAATAAGCAAATTCATCACAGACCTGATAACCCACCCTGTCGCCGATATGCTTTTCTTTATCGCGGGCACGGTCACGCATATAGAGCTGAAGCGCTTTTGACGCCGTATCCATCCATGCATCCATATTCCAGATATGAGCAACCAGTAAAGCGGGAGGCAGCGCGTTGGTATTGTTCCCTGCCAAGGCAACATCCAATTGCCCAGCTTGCTTAAATGCTATTTTTACATTCATTTTGACCCTGTTCATGAATCATTATTATTATTATTATTGAAAAATCTAATTACATTTCGCCCGCGCCGCTACAAAATTATGTGCTGCAAAACAGCAAGATCAGCCGCGCACATCGACCAAAGTAAAATCCTCTATACGTCCCGGCGTGTCTTGCTGGGCGTCGATCTGGCGTGCGCGCTCGAACTCGGCCTCGGCCATGCGGAAATGGGCTTCGGCGCGGGATGTGTTTTCGGTCACGGGGATGGTGAATTCTGCGGACAACCTGGATATTAACGCTTGATCGAAATACGGCGGAAATTCCTCTTCCTCCGGCCTGAAAACATAGGTCAGTACCGCGGTGGCGCTGTTTGTATGCAACTGGCCGCGGGCTATGCGGTAATTCAGGCCACGCCCTTTCGCGCCCACGCCCGCCGATAACGCCCGCAGGAAATCACTGGGCAGTTGATAGGCATAACCGTAATCGGCAATGGGCGGTGTCTCCAGCTGCGTTAAGGCGACCTGCCCGCTGGCAAAACTCCACGCATAGGCAGAGAGCAGCGCGTCGCGTACAGGGGCATAGAGCGCGCCCGCAATTTCAGATTCTGCCGTACCGTCACTAAAACTTGTAATCGGCGCCGCCCCGATACGTATAAGCGCGCGGCTACAAAGGGCTACATCATTGAGAGCCATAATAAATCCTCCTATTTTTTGACATTTATGGTAATTGCGTGTAATAAATTGAGCCATGAGCATAAACAAAACAAATTGTCCCGATCTTAAAACAGCAGCCCTTGGTGCGTTCACGTGCCTGCAAAAAAATAATATGCCTGCGTTAGAAACCTTATCAGCCAAAGATCAAGTTGATTTGGTTCAGATGGCGTTATGCAATGCATTTAACGCGCAGTATGGGCCGCTCATTCTGGATCAAAGCGATCTAGACCAAATCCACGCAAGCGTCCTGCATATGCAAAAAAGCATGGCGCAATCTTTGGCTTTGTCTAAAAAATGGGAAGACAAATCACAAATAGAGCCGCCAAAACATCTGGAACGCTTTCCTTTCCCTGAAGAAATGGAAGAAGCCGTTTGCATGTATTTATTCGCAGAAGGCTTTCAAAGCATTACCCCGCGCAGGGACAATAATTTTGCAATCTGGAAAGACGTAACCTTGTATGACTTCGAAGCGATTATCTTCGAAGCCCTTGATCAACAATGTCTGGTTTATAATATTGAGCCGGATACACTGGAACAGATCAAACAAGCGGTCTATAAGCGGCACAATGATTTTATCAAAGCCCAGAGAAATGCCGACCCGCGTTTGCTTGAATTCTCTACCGAGAATCTTACTCCCAGCTAAATCAAAAGCCGGAGCCTTAAAGCCCCGGCTTTTTACTCAGATATTCTACGAATAAGCCGAGATAGTGACAGCGCTGCCCGTATTCGCCGTCACGACATAGAACACAGTCGCGCTTTCAGTAGAGCCATCCGTGTCGACATTGGCGATAATCAGATCATTCACACGCAGCATATCAACCGCTTTGTTAAAATATCCGGCGCCCGTAATCGCATCATCCTGCGTTACATAGTGCCAGAGGGTAAAATTATTGGCGTAAGCCAACACACTTAAATCCGAAGCTTTAAAACTCATGGGTATTTCCTTTCATATATAAAAAAAACGTCATCCCGTTGATAAAACCGCGGGGATGACGGAGGAGGTTAATTCAGCTATTACGCGTCCGGTGTTTCGTCACATTCGATGACCACAATGCCGGCCTCGTCAATCAGACCTGCGCCTTGGCTCATCATGTTATTGACGAAATGGGACGCGCGGTCGCCGTGCCATGTGATATCGGTCTGGACATCGCTGGCGGCGGCGTGGCCGATGGCGGTTTTGTGATAATAGAAGCACGAGCGGATGTCGTTTTCATCCACCGGAAGGCCGGAATGCGGCATCCATATCGTGCCCAGCCACATTTTGGCCTGCGTGATATTGGCGAACGGCAAATTATCCGCGCCGATATAATCGGAGTTCACGAATTCCTCAAGCTGCAAAAGCTCGCTCCACTGCTTCCAGCCGACAATGGCGTAGCGGTTGCCATCATCAGGTACATCGTTGCCGCCGAACGTCTCGAAGGCTTCCATGATTTTATTTTTGGTGAGACCTGTGTTGTCTTCGGCAATCACATTGTCATCGGCAGCGTTCAACGCGTTGATAATAAGCTCATCCGTTTTACGGCCCAGCGCATGCGCACCGGCATTGGCAATGACTTGGCGCTCGTCAATGTTGGTTTTCAGCTCATCCAGACGGTCCACCCAATCACCGGCGTAGTAATCGCTTAAGATCACTTCGATGTTGGAATGCGCCAGATTCATTACCGGCACCATACCGTGCGTTGCTTTGGTAGAGGCGGTGCCGCCACCGACCTTTTGAAACACAGCCGAGGAGCCGTTGACGTCGGAGATCGTGCGAACCGTGCCGCGTAATTTCGAGCCTTGGCGTTGATAGGCTTCGTGCACTTCGCGTTCGAACTGTTTAATAAAGGCCTGATCTAATGTAGTAGACATAGCAATATCCTTTTGTAGGTTAGAGTTGTTGATTTAAGAAAAATTGCCGGTCTTACGGTTATCAGCCCTTACGATAAAGGCGGCCTTAAGCGTCCGGATAAAAAATGCGCAAAAAACGGGACGGAAATGGCCAACCATTCCGTTACCCCGCTTCCGCGCTAAGTTTTCTAGGAAAGAGAGAGACAAGAACCACAGCGAAATCTATCCTGCATAAGGATACATTTCTGGCCTGGATAATGTTGTTATAGGATTTAATTCCTATAATGTCAAGGATAAAATGAAATTTTTTGCTTTTTATTTGAAAAAATGCTAGATTTCTTTACCATAAATTTAATATTACTGTGCATGACAAACAATAATGAATTATTAATGCACACTATTTGTGAGGGATTATAAATGCTCGGGAACATTCTGGGATCAAGAAAACACCAAGAACCACCGTCACGGCGCCGCCACACACGGCGCGTGAAAGATCGCTGCGTGACCATGATCGGGGATAATATGTTCCCTGTGATCGACTGGAGCCTTGGCGGCGTTCAAATCGCTTGCGATGACAAACGATTCGGCCTTGGTGATCAGGCAGAGGTTGCTTTGAAATTTCAACTACGCGACGACATTATCGACGTCCCGCACAAAGCCACGGTTGTTCGTAAGAATAAAGGCCGCGTAGCTTTTGCATTCGAGCCACTGACCAAAGATATCCGCGAACGCTTCCAGATGGTCGTTGATGATTTCATGACGCAGGAATTTGTGGATTCACAAACGGTTTAAGCCATATAAGCAGACCGCAATAAAAAAGGGCGCCCTTCAAGCGCCCTTCTTCATTTTTTAGGCCGCGCTTATTGGCCGCTATACATTTTTTTAAAACCTTCCGTGACTTTGGCGACAAAGGCCGGATCCTTTTCCTTCCAGTATTTGGGATCGCGCATCATGCTTTTCAGCTCGTTCATATCCCCGCCCATATCGGCGCTTTGTGCATCGGCTCGGCTCATGGCCGGCTCTTCACCCTTCATCATACGGTGGAGCGCCATCACGCCTTCGAAAGAGTTGGACAGGCTTTCCAGCACATCTTTGGGCAGGCTTTTTTGACCGAATGCCAAGAGTTGGCGGGAGACTTCCTGCCATTGTTCCTGCCCGCCGAAATGGGCGACCAGCTTTTCGATCTCGCGGTCGGCCTGAAAATCTCCGGCCAGTTGCACGATCATCGGCACCATTTTATCGGCGGCTAGATCATAGACCTCTTGAAGCTGTTCTTGCGTTAGGCCTTTGGCGTGGAGGCGTTGATTGACCTCCGCATCGGGGGTGAACATGCCGTGTTTGCAGTCAACGCAGTAATCTTCGGCGCTGGCGGGGGCACCTGACGGGCTTCCGGAGGACATTTTCTTCTCCAGCTCGGTATAGGAATTCACAATCGCCGGAATGTTAATGGCTCCGGATTGCGGGTCTTTGAATTTTTGCGGTACGGATTGCGGGTCCAGACCATCGGTGAGTAAGTTAAAATCCATGATATTTTCTCCTTTTCATGTGTTTTAGCGGTGTTAATTGTTTTGTGCGTTAGCCTTTGCGACCACGGTCGATAAGGCGCAGAATTGTCGCCACCATCGCCCGTTGCCCCTCGACATAGCGCAGCTCCATATCACTGGAGGTTGGCGCCAAGGCGCGGTGGAAGGTCATCATTTGCAAATACGCCAGCACCTTGCGCCCGTCATCGCTGGAAAACAAGCGGGCAAAGACGCGCTCCATGTCTTGTTGTTCCAGTTTTTCTGGGCTTAGCTTTTGATAACTGAGCGCCTCTTCCAGCCCCTTATTCAAAGGCAATTCATCGCGATTACGATCAAATAGTTTCATCGGGAATCCCTTCAGTTAATGGTGGTAATGGCGCAGGCGGCAATTCATTGCGGATAAGATCGCTCGGCACGCCCAGCGCCTCGCCCAGAAATCGGGCAGTGCGCGCCAAATCGACCGCGCTTGCGGCCTCAGGGCCCATCGCCAGCACGGAATTGACCCAGCTCAGCGTGTTTTGCACATTGCGTTGACCTTGTGAGCGGGCGAGCGGAGAGCGGTAATCCACCGCCACCAAACGCCCGTCCAGCATAATATCGGGCACCTCGCCGCGGCGTTTCAGGATATTAAAGGCGCGCTTGATCAGCGGGGTTAACAACTCCGATTGCAAACGCCCGTAAGTCGCACCAAGCAGCAGCGACATCTCCGCCGAACGCTCGATCACTTCGGTAGCGGTCATGCGCGCACCGGCCACAGGGCCAAGGCGATCGGCCAGCAAGGCATGGCGAATACGTCCGCGCAAAGAATCCAGCATGAGTTCCGAGACATCAAACCGACCCGGCATGTCGAGCGGTTGCAGCCCCTTGGAGCCGATGGCTTTGGGTATAATGCTCCCCGGTGCCAGCTCGATATTGGCGGGGTTTAAAATACCGTCATCATCGGCCTGCCAAATTCCGGTGACAGCAATGGAAGCGTTTTTCAGCACCAACTCCACGACCTTATTAGCGGTCTTGATATCGGGCAGCGTCTTCATGATGGGCGAGCGGCCATATATCTCGCCGGGGCTTTTCACCCAGCGGAAATTGATCATCGGCGATGCCCCCAGCTTGGCGGTTTGCAGCAAGACAGGTTCCTGCCCGTATTCATGCAAGATGGAGACGAAATTATAGGCCGCGCTGTCAGGGATTACGACCTCCAGTGTTTTAAAGCGCTTTTGCGGGTCTTTATGTCCTTCTTTCAGGACGCGCGCAGGCAATTCGGCAAGCGGATAGCGCTCCAGCATTTGCGCCAGCGTTAGCGGCAGCGCGCGGTACGTGCCGTCCAGATACCCGCTCACACCTTCTTCCAAATACACATCGGACAAAGGGATCGCGTTAAAGCGAAAAGCAGAGAACGAGCCGGGATCATTCTCCTCGAAACACAGTGAGGCCGTGCCGCCGATGATGAGATCCTGATAACATTGGTGAATTTCGACCGCAAAATTCGAGCGGTCAAAATGATCCTGTATGGTTTTGGCGGCTTGTTCCAGAACGGGGGCGAGCGCTTCGGCTTCTTCGGGTTTCAAATCCGGCCCCGGTTTCAGGCCGAACCATTGCGACCAGCTCGGTGTTAAATTACCGAGCAAGCTGGCGGCCAGTTGGTCGGCGGCGTCCATGGCGGTGGCATCGAATATTTTCTCTAAGCCTCCGCGTCCCGCTTGATCCATGCCGCTAAAGCCGCCGCGTTGCGGCAGGACGTAATCATAGCATTCCTGCCAGAGCGGTTCCCATTTCTCACGGCGCTGGCGCGCTTTATCAAAGCGCTGCGCGACCCGCTCCACCAATGCGGCTTCCAGATCGCGGCTTTGCGCGGCGTTTGTATTCTCGTATGTGTTCATAACTTATTCTCCCAATAGCGTTTTTTTCTGACCGCCATTTGCGGCCAGATTGAGCAGGCCGCGGAAGCTGGTGGTGACAGTGCCGTAACGGCTGCGGTCACGCGTTAGCAGGCTGTCCTCGCGCGCTTTGGCAGCGGTGGTTTCATCGCCATGCCCCCCCTCATTATTTGTTGGCGTTGATGGCGTGGTGCTTGGCGTATAAGCCGGTTGTGTCATATAGACAATCTGCGGCTGGGGGCTGGATGGCACTTTAGGCCGTGATGCAAGACTTCCCATGGGGTATCTCCTTTGTTGCGGTTACAGGTTGAGCGTTATTTTGTTTATCCAGATAGCGGAATAGTTGCCACGGCGTAATCACCAGAGTGCTGTGAATCCCAAGCACCCGTTTGACGGCCTCGACGCAGCTGAAAATGCCGAAAGGCGCGGGGCGTTTATGGGCTTTGTTTATTTTCGCCTCGACCACAATATGGCCGCGCCCTTCCAGCCATCCCGGCATGTCGAAAAAGCACGGCATATGATGGACGGTAATATCTGTGTAATGCGACATCGGGTCATAGCTGATCCAGCATTGCCCGTCATTCATCAGCACAAAACAGTGCCGAAAGCCGGGCTTGAAAAGCCGCAGCCAGAAAATATCGGTCTGGCCACTAAAGATCACCCACGCTTTATGGGGGTTATCTGGTAGGGAAATGGGGTTATTTTGCATCTAAACCTCCGTCTTTTCGTAGACCAGCGCTTCTTCAGCCCAGCCGATATGAGCCGCGACATTGGGTTTACACACAATTTCCTTGCCAATCAGCATCGGCTCGATGCGCTCCATCGCTTCGCGCCAAAGCTTGGCGGCGCGCGCCTCTTTAATGCGGGAGCGGTCGGGCGCATAGCCGCGGCGTCCATAGTGACGCAGCACTAAAAAATGATCCATAATCAGGCGGCGGTTGCGGTACAGGCGCTCGGCGACCTTCAGAATATCCATCGGCTCGCAAGGGCGCGGATATAGGCTTTGTCCGGCGGAAATGCGAGCGCCGTCGTTGCGCGCTTGCTGGGCTTGGATAAACCAGAACCATGCTTCTTCCGCGCTTTCAAAAGGAACGATGTCGCACCCCTGCCCGCTTCCTGTAATAGGAAAATATCTCTTGTCTGCCGTCATGTGCACGCTCCTTTTAAATATATTTGTTCACTTTATGTTCACGTTTATGATATAAAATTCCTAGGGTGTCAAGAAAAATTAGGATTTTTTTCTTATTTACTTTGCCTGCATACAATGGGATTGTGTTCCTATAGAGAAAGGAAGGAGCAATATGTTTACACATTCTGATGTCTGGAGAGGCCTTGATCGATTGGCCACAAGCTTTGGGTATTCCCCTTCCGGTCTGGCGAAAAAGGCCGGACTTGATCCGACCTCCTTTAACAAAAGCAAGCGAATCAGCCCTGATGGGAAACCGCGCTGGCCCTCAACCGAAAGCTTATCCAAGGTTTTATCTGTAACTGGCGCCACCATGTCAGATTTCTTCGCCCTGATTGATGGCGACGGCACAGGCGCATCGCCAAAATCCCCTGCCCCGCGACAAATTCCGGTAATCGGATTCGCGCAAGCCGGTCAGGAAGGTTTTTTTGACGAAGACGGATACCCCGCGGGCGATGGCTGGGATGAGGTTTCTTTCCCCGGTACGCATAATATCAATGATGATAATTCCTACGCGATCGAGGTTTCGGGTAATTCTATGGAGCCTCTTTACCGCGAGGGAGATTTTCTGATCGTTTCACCGGCGGCGCAGCTACGGCGCGGTGACCGCGTGGTGGTGAAAACAACAGGCGGCGAAGTGCTGACCAAGGAATTACAGCGCCAGACCGCCAGCAAGATCGAGCTGAAATCCATCAATCCTGCTTATGAAGACCGCTCTTTCAAACAGAACGAAGTGCAATGGATTGCCCGTGTAATCTGGGTCAGCCAGTAGGATAGACAAAACGCCTAAAAGCCGTTATGAATCGCCCCTATAGTGAATTTAAAATAAAGAGCGAAACCATGGATCAAAATAGAAAACAGGAAATCGGCGAAGCCGCGGCGAAAATACTACTGGATACGAAATCGGTATTGTTTAACGCGAAAGAGCCGTTTGTACTCACCTCCGGCAAACTCAGCCCCGTTTATATTGATTGCCGCCGTTTGATTGCCTTTGTCGAGGAGCGCTCCGACCTCATGGATATGGCCGCCGAAATTCTGCTGGGCGAGATTGCCGAAGATATTGGTTATGCCGCGGGCGGCGAAACCGCCGGAATTCCCTACGCCGCCTTTATCGCCGAGCGTTTGCACAAGCCTATGCTCTATATACGCAAAAAACCCAAAGGTTTTGGCCGCATGGCACAGATCGAGGGCACGTTCCACGGCGAGAAAAAGCCTAAAGTCCTGCTGATCGAAGACCTGCAGACCGATGGCGGCAGTAAGAAGGTCTTTATTGATGCCCTGCGCGATGCGGGCGCGGAAATCAAGCACGCCTTTGTCGTCTTTCATTACGGCATTTTCGACCAGAGCAAAAAGAACATGGATGATCTGGGCATCACCCTACACGAGCTCACAAATTGGTGGCATGTCCTGAATGTGGCAAAAGCGCAGAATTATTTCGACGCAGATACGTTAGGCGAGGTTGAATCCTTCCTTAAAGCACCGGAAATCTGGCAGAAAATGAACGAGAAAAAATCCGGCTCCTCCAGCTTCGCGATTTAAGCAAGGGATACACCCAAACATTATGGCTGATTTCAAGAAAATTGCCCTGCATGCTTCCCACAAACCGCGCGCGCAAAAAGCGCTTGAGGAACTCGTCGGCCTATACGGCAATCATAAGCCAGAAGAGGCCGACGCGATTGTCGTGCTGGGCGGTGACGGCTCTATGCTACGCGCGCTGCATCAGTTCTCGGCGCTTAAAAAGCCGTTCTTCGGGATGAATTTGGGTACGCTCGGCTTTATGCTGAATACTTACAAACCAGACAATCTATACGAACGCGTCAATGCCTCCAAAGCCTTTGAAATCCACCCCTTGCAGATGGAAGCACGCGATACCTCCGGCGCGGTTTATAAAGAGATTGCCTTTAACGAGGTTTCCTTGCTACGCGAGACCCACAGCTCGGCCAAAATCAAGATTACGGTGGATGGTACGGTTCGATTAGAAGAAGTCGTGTGTGACGGTATATTGGTTTCCACCCCAATGGGTAGCACGGCGTATAATTCCTCGGCTGGCGGTCAGATTATCCCGCTCAATGCCAATGTTTTACCGCTGACACCGATCAGTGTGTTCCGCCCCCGCCGTTGGGCTGGCGCCTTGGTCTCTCATGAAGCCGTCATAGAATTCGATGTGCGCCGCGCGCCCGAGCGTCCCGTCTCCGCCACGGCAGACGCCAAAGAAGTCCGTGATGTTGTCCACGTGCGCGTGCAAGAATCCCGCGATGTCAGCTGCACCTTATTATTCGATCCCGACAACCATCTGGGCGAGCGAATTTTCGCCGAGCAATTCGCGCCGCAGTAAAAGCCAATAAAAAAACGGAGCCATTGATGCTCCGTTTTTTCTTGAATATCTATTTTAGCTTTACAGCTTTCTCGGCTTACTGCCGCCACCAATTGGCGATTTGGCTATGTTTTTCAGCTTACGCTTTTCGGCCAGTTCATTCTCGATCTGGTCGAGCTTTTCTGCCAGATCTTCATTGAGGTTACCGCCTTTAATAAAGCCTTCGGGAATCAAGCCCAGCTTATGCGCGATAATCTGGTATCCATCTACCAGATCGCCCAAATCAAAACGGAAGCGGTCTTTGTCCAACTTCTCGCCGGTGCGCGCGTCCCACAGACGGCAATTATCCGGTGAAATTTCATCCGCCAGCACGATATAAACCTCGCCGTATTCACCGTAGATGCGCCCGAACTCCAGCTTGAAGTCAATCAAGCGCAGACCGATTCCCTCGAATAGGCCGCTCAAATAATCATTAACGCGCCATGCCATCAGCGCCATTTCCTCAAGCTCGTAAGGATCGGCCCAGCCGAAGGTCATGATATGCTCTTCACCCACTAACGGATCACCGAGCTCGTCTTTCTTGTAATAATACTCAATGAGCGGACGGCCAATAATCTCGCCCTCTTTCAAACCCAAACGCTTGCACAGAGAACCCGCCGCAACATTACGCACGACAACTTCGAGAGGAATAATATCTACCTTACGCACCAATTGTTCGCGCATATTGATAGAGCGAATGAAATGCGTGGGAATGCCGATGGCCTCGATCTTGGTCATCAGATGGGCGGAGATACGATTATTTAAAACCCCTTTTCCGGCGATTACAGCCTTCTTTTCCGCATTAAACGCCGTTGCGTCATCCTTGAAATATTGAATAACGGTATTGGCATCCGGGCCTTCATATATAATTTTAGCCTTGCCTTCATATAAGAGTGTACGACGCGCCATAACTTTATCTTTCTAATAGAATTATTTTTCTCTTTAAACCACATAAACATTTGATTTTCAATGCTTCAATGCTAGATTTGTCATACCATATTATTTATAAAAGGGATAGAAAATGACTGGTTTCGAAGATAGAAGAGATGCGTTCGAGAGCAAATACGCCCATGACGCGAAAATGAGTTTCGATGTCGAGGCACGCTGTTCAAAATTATTTGGCCTTTGGGCAGCATCACAATTGGGATTGGAAGGCGCAGAAGCCGATTCTTACGCCAAGGAAGTTGTCCTTGCCAATCTGGAAGAGCCGGGCTTTGATGATATTATTCGCAAGGTGCGCGCCGATTTCGATCAAAAAGGCGTGGAAATATCCGATCATGTCATGCAGATTCAAGTGGAAAAGGCGCTTGTTGAGGCTCAGAAGCAGCTTAAAAGCAGCTAACTCTGCCCACAACAAATAAACCAATCCCATAAAAAAGCCTCGGACGAACCGAGGCTTTTTTATATGGAGAGTCTTAAATCCTGTTCAACACACTTGCGTTTTTTTTAAACAACACCTCTTCTCCACCTTTTTATTTATTGTGGAAATTTTCTTTTCTGTATTTTTTGATTACCCCCACCCTAGAAAATTCTTCACAAAAGATCAAGAAAAATATCGTATTTTTTCATTTAGTATAAAACAGTTATAAAATGCGAAATTTTATTTCACGTATAATTTCCCGAGAATATACTTGATCTTCTGTGCTACACCCCTTATTTCTAGGGGTAGAGAGGAATCAAAACATGGCAATGGACGCAAAGAATATTGAAAATCTAATTAAGAGCGGCATTCCGGGGGCCTCCGTGCGCATTGAAGATTTGCGCGGCGACGGCGATCACTATGCCGCCTATATCGAATCATCATCCTTTCAGGGTTTATCCAGAATACAGCAACACCAAATGGTTTATCAGGCCCTACAGGGTAAAATGGGCGGCGAACTTCACGCGCTGGCAATCCAAACATCCGTCCCCGAAGCCAAATAAGGCATACAACACAATTTTAAGGAGATACTTTTCATGGAAAACATCATTTTCGACCGCATCAAAAAAGAAATCGAGAGCAAAGACGTTGTTTTGTTCATGAAAGGCTCTGCCGCTTTTCCGCAGTGCGGCTTTTCTGCTCTTGTCGTGCAAGTCTTATCCCAGCTCGGCACACCGTTCAAAGACATAAACGTACTGGAAGACAATGACATCCGCGAAGGCGTGAAAGAGTTCTCAAACTGGCCGACCATCCCGCAACTCTACGTTAAGGGCGAGTTTGTTGGCGGTTGCGATATCGTCCGCGAAATGTATGAAAGCGGCGAATTGCAGGACATGCTGGAGGAAAAAGGCATCGAAACCCACGCGGCTTGATATTCCTTTACGTTAAAAATTGACATTTTTAACGTTACCCCTCAAACGGCGGACATGCTTTCATCTTAACGGACGACCTCGCACGTACTCGGTACAATTTGAAATCGGTTTCAAATCACATTTTCTACGCAGAATGGTTTGGGTTAAGGCACTAAAAAATTCGCCGCACCTTGCCGTCCCTGAAAATATTGCACGATATCATCAGACCAAATCCGATCATCACGGACAGCATGGCCGTTCCGCCATAGGATATAAGCGGCAAAGGCGCCCCAACCACCGGTATGAGACCCATTACCATCGCAATATTTATAAACACATACAGCGAGAAATTAACGCTCAAACCCAGTGCCAGATAGCGCCCGTAATTATGACGCGAGCGCATGGCGATATATAGACCATACACAAAGACCAGCCCGAACAGCGCAAGAAGAAAAATGCCGCCCGCCAGCCCCCATTCTTCCGCCCAAAGCGTAAAGATAAAGTCGGTTTGCTTTTCAGGCAAAAAGTTCAAATGGCTTTGCGTTCCCTGCAAGAACCCTTTACCGCCAAGCCCGCCGGACCCCAAGGCAATTTTGGACTGGGTAATATGATACCCTGCCCCCAGCGGATCACTTTCCGGATCAAGAAATGTCATGACCCGCTTTTTTTGATACTCATGCAAAAATTGCCACGCCACGGGGATAGAGGCCGCCACCGCACCAATACCGGTTAAAAACATCCAGATCGGCGCCCCCGCCATAAACAGCATCGCTACGCCTGCTGTCACAATCATCAAAGATGTCCCCAAATCCGGCTGTAACATCACCAACGCAACAGGAGTCAAAATAACGATAACAGGTAGTATTAAGTAGCGAATAGAGCGCATATCATCGGGCGTGGAGGTGTGAAAATACCGCGCTAATGCCATTACAACAGCGATCTTCATCAGCTCGGAGGGTTGCAACTTGATAATGCCAAGATCAATCCAGCGCTGCGCCCCCATGCCGACATGTCCCATCGCCTCGACAATAACCAGAAGCGTCAGCCCCAGAAAATAAATCGGCCAGCTTAACTTATACCACCAGCGGATATTGATCATCGCGACAAAGAACATAATGCAGAGCCCAAGGCCGAAGCGCATCAAATGCCGTGAGGCCCACGGGTTGATATTCCCACCCCCGGCCGAATAAAGGCAGGCAACACCGACACCTGTAATCATGAAAATTAAGGCCACAAGCCCCCAATTGATATTAATTATGCGCGCCAGCAGGCCTTCATCTTTTTCTATACTGATTTCACGCATTTATTGCGGTTCCTGTTCCGGTTTTGGCGGCAAAAGCACAGTATGCATTTCCCGAATATCTTTCAAACTTTCCGTAGCCGAGATCATGGCTTTGCGCGCCGGCGTGCGTCTTTGGACGTTCAGCAAGAGATCCCGCGCCAGCGGCGCGGCGCTGCCCGAACCACTTACCCCATGTTCGACCACGACCGAGGCCACATAACGCGGGTTATTAATAGGCGCATAGCCGACAAACAAGGCATGGTGCCTGAATTTCCACGGCAAATCTTCGTTCTTCACACCCGCGGCGCGCTGCGCCATGGTAATACGCGCCACCTGCGCGGTGCCTGTTTTTCCGCCCATCTCCATACCCGCCTGTTTTATCTGCGCGCCGCGTGCGGTTCCCACGCTGGAATTAACAACATCATCCATGCCCTTTTTAATAAATTC
>CAXBAL010000008.1:0-21122 GCA_963973475.1 uncultured Micavibrio sp. | reverse complement strand
ACCATATATTGACTTTATGCGAATCCTAAATGATAATGATTATCACTATCTTTTACTCTTTGTTCCAAAAGGGGGATCACAAATGTTACAGGATTTTTATTTGCTCGAGCTGTATTTCGGCAGCGCCGAGGCCGCTATCTCTATAGAAGATCTGGTTAAAAAACACGGTCATGCCGAGGTATTGCGCAATCTTAAAGAAGGATTTTTGCAATCCAAGGCCGGATTATGCTTGAGCGGAGCCGACCCGCAAGCGTGCCTATGCTGGCTCAGTGATAAGGGGCGCCGCGCCGTACAAAACAAAGCCGCAATGGCGTAAAATAAATTCTGACCTGTACGAGGCCGTAAAGTCTTGATAGAATCATTTTTTGCGATGGGCTTGCCCGCATCTTTATCAACGTCTTTAAAGGTATCTTTATGTCCCACAGATTTATCAAAACGGCCTTACCGGTATTTGCAATTCTGGCGCTATCTGCGTGTGAAAATATGTATATGCGCCCCTTGGCTTTGCCGACAGGATATACCTATCTGAATGATGAATATAAATCACCGCCATCACCCAATGCCACAGATATCGGCTATGAATACAGCACCGAGAAAAATGCGCATATTGTGGCCAGCATGAAAGACAAGGCCGCGGAGATGTTCGCCCAAATCGAAGCCGGGAGCGATATGACAGGGAAGAAAATTTACGTCTACAATGCCCGTTCCCATGATGCGCAAAACGCCGCCTTTGATCACGTCCTGCGCGAAGTCATCAGCGAGAACGGCTATACGCTGGCCAAATCAGCTCATGAAACCGGTTCTTATAATCTCGGCTATGCAATCAGGGAACCCGAAGATCTGGACTCCGAGATTGATTTTGGCGATTTCAATGACGAATACCGCGTGCCGTTCTTTAATAAATACGATGAATACGAAAATATGTTCATTGATATGGCTTTGTTGGACGGCCAAACGGTATTGACAAAAATCCGCGCTGCTTATGATTTGCCGATGTACGGCTATAAACGCCATGGCGAGTTCTACTTCCTGAAGCCACAATTGGGCGCCAAATCCGACGATGCCATTGCCCCGCCCGCGATGCCGCCAATGGAGCAGCAAAGGGAAGTGGCAAATACATCGGCCGCGCCTGTTGCTTTGCACGCGCCGGATCAAGGCTATAACGACTAAGGCTTTAATATGGCCGGAATAAAATAGGTTATGAAGTTTAAATCCCTGATAATATTGTCCTGCCTTGCGCTCTCATCGGGCGCTATCGGTGGCTGCACGGCGGCCTATATGCTGGATGAGGCAGCGGGGAATTATTTCTTGCGGGATGATGTTAATCTGAAAGAGAAAAACTATATCGCCGCCGATTATCTGGCAGGTCTGACCCGTGAAACTATAAATAAGCGCACAATCATTGTTCCGCAAACTTTAATGCATGCCAACCAAACCGGTATGACATCGGCCTTTGGTGAGATCGTTGTCGAACAGGTCGGCGCGCGCTTTGCCCAGCTCGGCTATATCGTTCATTTGCCTGAAAAGGCGGGAGAAGAGCGCGTTCCGATGAGCCCGACCAAAGGGGTATGGCTGAGCGGTACGTATCTGCCCAATGATTCCAATGCTGATATAAGTCTGCGCCTCGTTGACCGCTCGACAGGGCAAATTCTGGGGGCATATGATTACAGCATTCCGATCAATAGAGAGATCGGCGATTTGATGGAGCCGCAGCCGCGCATCTTCCGCGTCCCGCAATAAATTTCTATAAATTAATTACGGTCGCATATAGCGATTTGAAACATTTTCAAATTGACCCCTTGCAAGTGCAAGGGCGTCCGTAAGGACGAGGGCATGCCCGGCGCTTGAGGGCTTTTATTAAAACAATATGTTTTAATAAAAATAAAGAATCTATCTGGGGTATAGCACGTGATAAAAATGATAATCCGTGCCCGATTGGACGCATGCCTGAAGCGGCGGGAATTTGGTAAATGATCCGCTGGTTAGGGCGTTTGGCGAGGCATCATCGTAATTGGTGCTGCCTGTGAAGCGGTTTGATGTATCATGAATATCGCCGCCGCCATCAAGGGGCTGGCTATCGGTTTGGCCATTCAATTCATTGATTTTTTCGCAAAATTGCTGGGTCACGTTGGGAAGAACGGCGATGAGATCGGCGCGGTCCGATCCGGCTTGGGGCACCTGCGTGTTGCCGTAAAATTCCCACGCTCCACCAGTTGCCGTCTGCACACCATCCGGCGCGGCGCGGTAATTGGCGGCGCCGCCATCGGCGTGGAAGAGCTGATCTTCCGGTGTCGTATCGGCGGCCAGTTCGCCATATAAAAACGGCGTTGTCGTATTGGTGGGGATGGCAAAGCTGAAATCTTCTTCGGCAATACCGTTTTGAATGATGTAATTCATACCGCGCTCAAGCTCCGAGGCGTAGCGTTGCACTTCGCTGGCGCGGATAGCGAGGGTTTCATCATCAATGTTTGAGTTATCATTATCGCCTGTCGAGCTGACCACGGCGGTTAGGGCACCGATCAAAACAATCGCGATCAACACCATAAACAGGACATTCCCGCGCTCGCCTTTGCGTTTACGGGTTTTGTCTTTTGTGGGATAAGGCTGACGCATCAGGGATTATCTTACGACATTGGGTTTAACAGGGATGCACTCTTTTAAGTAACGGCAGGCGGCCAGCGCTTGTGCTTCGCTATATCCGTTCAGGCGGGCACGGAAAATCCATCCCTCCCCTTTTTTGGTGGGGACGATGACGGGCTGTCCGGCGCGCAGACCATCCGGCAAAGCAAGGACGGCTTGGCCTAATGCCTTATCGGTTTGGGCGCGGCTGGTGAAAGCGCCGATCTGTATCGCCCATAAATCATTGATAGAAGTGAGCTGTGAATTATCACGGGCGCTTTGTGGCACTTTAATATGGGCGGGTTGAATAGAATTTGTGCTGGGGCGGTTTAAAGGCGGCGCTTGATAAGCTTCACCTTTATGCGCGGCAATGGCGATCAAACCTGTCTCAATGCGCCGAGATGCGGCAGGATCAATATCGCCCTCGCCGACCAATCGGCCGAACATGCCGTTTTGTAAGGATGTATTCAGGCTCGCCCATTGTGACGGCTCACCCGCAGGGGCGGATGGCGCCATGGAATTCAGGCTGGCCAGTGCGCGAAGCATGGCGGGTTTGCGCGGGGGAACAGGCACGTTATCAAAGGCTGCAACTTTAATATTACCGACTTTTTCGAAGCCGCTATCCAGAATATTAACCATGTGTGCGTTACGCGTCGCGGTGGATCGCCCGCCGAAGACAACGCCGATTATGCGGTGATTGTTCTGCACGGCAGAGGCCACAAGATTAAAGCCCGATGCATTCACATAGCCGGTCTTGAGGCCGTCCATCCCTTTGTAGCTTTCTAGCAGGCGGTTATGGTTGCGGTAGGATTTTCCCTGATAGGTGAAGTAACGCGTGGAGAAATATTTATATTGCGTGGGGTAATCGCGGATCATTGTGCGCGCCATTATGGCCATATCCCGCGCTGTAGAGATCATGCGCGGATCATGTAGGCCCGATGCGTTGGTGAAGGTTGTATTGCGCATACCGATCTGGCGTGCCTTGGCCGTCATCATTTTTGCAAAATTGCTTTCGGTGCCGCCCAGATGTTCGGCCATTGCTGCGGCCACGTCATTGGCTGATTTAGTAACCAGCGCCAAAATCGCGTCTTCGACTTTAATAGAGGAGCCGATGGGGATATTCAACTTGCTGGGTACCATAGAGGCGGCGTGTTTCGACATGCGGATATTATCCCGCAAACCGACGCGGCCTGAATTAACCGCATCAAACATCATCATCAAGGTCATGGCCTTGGTCATCGAGGCGGGGTGCAGCTTTTTATCAGCGTAGCGTTCGCTGAGCACCATGCCGGTATCATAGTCGATTACGATGGAGGCATATTTGTTATTAGTTTGCGCATGGGCGGCGCCGGCGGGAATTGTAACCATCCCGATCATCAAAATAAAGGCGGCAAGCGCTGCTGTAAAAAAACGCGCCGATAAAAAATCCCTGTCTATACAGAATTTATTTTTTGTTCCAGTCATGAATATAACTTTTATCCGGATCTGTATTGAAATGTAATCAATCTAACTATAGAGGTCTGCGCCGCAAAAACAAATGACCTTATCAATTTATTCTACAGATTTTTTAGGAAAATGTCTATTTGCCTGAATTTTGTGCAGCGCAAAAAAAATTTCTTGACTCCCTTTGTAAAACAACTATTTTGTAATGGTAAAGAAGAATCAGAATTTAGTATTTTATCTGTTCTGAATTCTTATAACAATTTTTTTTATGAGGAGTTTATTATGGCTCAAGAAAACGTAACCAAAATGCCGGTAAAAGATCAGCCAAAAGCAGAAGCTGATAAAGCCGCGGCGCCAGCAGTTGCAAAAACTGCAGACAAGCCCGAGGCAACGGAAAAAAATAAAACTGCGGTGAAAAAAACGGCGACCAAAAAGAAAGCGTCACCGAAAAAAGCAGCGGCTAAAAAGACAGCCGTAAAAAAGAAAACGGCCACAAAAAAGGCTGCTTCTAAAACTGCAACTCAAGCAAAAAAATCCGTAAAAGCGGCCACAAAAGCCGTCAATAAGGGTGCAAGCGTAACAATGAATACGAACCCGAACAAAGCAATGGAGAAAATTATGACCCAGAGTAAAACACAATTCGACACTCTTACAAAAGACGCAACCGAGCTGAGCCGTGACCACGTTGAAGCCTGCATCAAATCATCAACAATCTTTGCAAAAGGTTGTGAAGACATGATGCGCACAATGATGTCACTGGCGCAAAGCGCGGCAGAGCGTCAAGGTAAATTCGTGAAAGAAGCTTTGAGCTCAAAGACCCTGAACGAGTGGACCGAAGTGCAAAACAAAATCGCACAAACCAACTTTGATGAGTTCATGTCCTCTGCCACGAAAATGACAGAGATGAGCGTAAAAGTTCTGAATGATTCAGTTGAGCCGATTAATGCGCAAATGACCAAAGGCATTCAAAAAGCCACGAAGTCTATGGCCGCTTAATACGTCTATATTTAATTATTTAAAAGCCTTCGTATTTTTTGTACGGGGGCTTTTTTATTTCACGACACACATTCATGCTGGATTTCCCGCTGGTGTATAATTACATTATAAGAATGAAGATGAAATCATCACACCGCACTGCCGAATATAGTTTGCCGCCCGTCAGAATGGATGATGGGGATGATGGTTTTGATGTCGGCCCAGGCGATGGGGACGGCAATGATGGAGAGCCGCAAGACGAGGCAGGCTTGCTGCTTAAAACCCGCCCGAAAACCAAAAAACCGGCAATGTATAAAGTCTTGCTTTTGAATGATGATTACACCCCGATGGAATTTGTCATTCTGATACTGGAGAAATTCTTCAACAAAAACCGTCAGGAAGCCACCGATGTGATGCTGCATGTTCATCGGCGCGGCGTTGGTGTTTGCGGTATTTTCACCTATGAAGTTGCTGAAACCAAGGTCGCTCAGGTCATGGATTTTGCCCGCCAAAATGAACAGCCTCTTCAGTGTACAATGGAAAAAGAGTAACTTTTTCCTCAACGCTTTCGAATATACAGGCAGGAAGGAGACGGTTTATTTCATGAAATATTTTATTTTGGCACTTGTAATTACACTCTATATTGGCGCTTTACAAAGCGCATCGGCGCAATCTTTGGTTGAGGAAGATTATGACGGACATGGTCCCACGCTCGCAACAGCATGGTTTGCGCATTATAACGAGGCCGCCAGAAAAGTTGATGTCGAGTATATTACAGGCATGCGCCCGCATCACGAAGGTGCGCTCACCATGGCCGATGATTACTTGCGCGCTCCCGAACGATCAAGCGAGCGCCTGCAAGCACTGGCCAAGGGCATCAAGCACAATCAGGATTTCGAGATATTGGCGCTGGACGTGGTTGAATATACGGTGAAAGACATTGATTTCGGAGAGAGCGGAGCGGGCTGGCACCGTATCGCCACCAGAGACCTTGCCCAGCATCAACGCTTTATCCGTAAAGCCATGCCCGCGATTTCGCCTTTATTCGGACATGATGACCAAGTGAGCACAGCCGATGTACGGTTCGCCAAGGACATGATCGTTCACCATGAAGGCGCATTGATGATGGCGCGCGATTATCTGGACAATCCCGATACGGATAACGGCTATCTGGAGCGCATGAATCTGGATATCCTGCGCGATCAGGCACAAGAAATAGCCCTGATGTGGGATATTGTCGGCGATTATAAAGGTGATCACTGCGACATTACGATCACGCCGGATATGATTGACGGCATGGATGACATGATGGGGCATATGGATTTTTCCAAGGTAAACTGCGCCCCGCAAGAAATGTCCCATGAGGGACATGGCGCCCATCACGCTCACTAAATCTTTACCTTTTGGGCGCATAGTAGGCCTATGAAATAAGAAAAATTTCCGATGATTTTTCACAAGCAAAATGGTAAAATAAAACTATGTTATCACGCAATCTAGAACAGACCCTCCATAAAGCCCTTAGCATCGCTACGGACCACAATCATGAATTCGCCACGCTGGAGCATTTGCTCTATGCGCTCTGCGAAGATCAGGATGCGATGGCCGTGCTGCGGTCCTGCGGAATTTCGATGGCGGATTTGAAAGAGCAGCTCTCGCAATACATGCAAAGCGAGCTGAATTACCTGATCAATATGGAGGTCGAAGAGGCCAAGCCGACCACAGCCTTCCAGCGCGTGCTGCAACGCGCCGCGATTCATGTGCAATCCTCTGGCCGCGAAGAAGTTACAGGTGCCAATGTCTTGGTTGCACTGTTTTCCGAGCGCGAAAGCCATGCCGTTTACTTCCTGCAAGAACAGGATATGACGCGCTTTGATGCCGTCAATTACATCTCGCACGGCATCGCCAAAGTGCCCAATGCGGGCGCGGACGAGGCCAGCCATGCCCCGCGCGGCGCCGATGAAGAGGCCATGGGTGCCAAAGCAGGCTCCGAAGCGCTGGACACATACTGCGTCAACCTGAACGAGCGCGCCAAGCAGGGCAAAATTGATATTCTGATTGGCCGTGAAAAAGAGGTCGAGCGCACGGTGCAAATTCTTTGCCGCCGTTCCAAAAACAACCCGCTATACGTCGGTGATCCGGGCGTCGGGAAAACCGCTATTGCCGAAGGGCTGGCCAAACGTATTGTCGATGGTGATGTGCCGAAAGTCCTCTTGGATTCTGTTATTTATTCGCTGGATATGGGCGTGCTGCTGGCCGGAACACGCTACCGTGGTGATTTTGAGGAACGCATTAAAAATGTCCTGCAAGAGCTGGAGAAAATAGATGGCTCGATCCTGTTCATTGATGAAATTCACACCGTGATTGGCGCGGGCGCGACCAGCGGCGGCGCGATGGATGCCTCGAACTTGCTCAAACCTGCGCTTTCCAGTGGGGCGCTGCGCTGTATCGGCTCCACGACCTATAAGGAATACCGCAATTATTTCGAAAAAGACCGCGCGCTTGTGCGCCGCTTCCAGAAAATCGACGTCGCCGAGCCGAGCGAGGAAGACGCCATTGCCATTCTGATGGGCTTGAAAAGCTATTACGAAGATCACCACATGGTGGAATACACCGATGAGGCCATCGAGGCCGCGGTGAAGCTTTCCGCGCGCTATATCGGTGATCGTAAGCTCCCCGACAAAGCCATTGATATTATTGACGAGGTCGGCGCAGCGCAGATGATTGTGCCCGAAGACAAGCGCAAAACCGTGATCGAAAAAGCCGACATTGAAAACGTGGTCGCCGTGATTGCCCGCATTCCGTCCAAAACGATGAACTCCGATGACCGCGAATCGCTTAAGAACCTGAAACGCGATCTGAAAACGCTGGTTTACGATCAGGACAAGGCCGTTGATATGATTTGCGATTCTATCAAAATGGCGCGCGCGGGATTGCGCGACCCTGAAAAACCGATTGGCTCTTATCTCTTCTCCGGCCCCACCGGTGTCGGTAAAACCGAGGTGGCCAAGCAGCTCTCCAAAACTATGGGGATCGAGCTGATCCGATTTGATATGAGTGAATATATGGAGCGCCACAGCGTCTCCCGCCTGATCGGGACCCCGCCCGGCTATGTGGGCTTCGAGCAAGGCGGCCTCATGACCGATAAGATCGACCAGCACCCGCATTGCGTGCTGCTGCTGGACGAGATCGAAAAGGCGCACCCTGATCTCTATAACATCCTTTTGCAGGTCATGGATTACGGCAAGCTGACCGATAACAACGGCAAGACCATTGATTTCCGCAATGTCATTTTGATCATGACCACGAATGCGGGGGCGAGCGATCTGGCCAAAACCCCGATCGGCTTTGGCCGTAAGATCGGCGATTCTGGCGAGGGCTATGCCGATAACGAGGCGATCACCAAGACTTTCGCGCCGGAATTCCGTAACCGCCTTGATGCCATCGTGCCGTTCCAGAATCTCTCCATTGATACCGTGGAGCGCGTGGTTGATAAATTCGTCATGCAACTGGAAGCGCAATTGGCCGATCGCGGCGTTTCCATTGATCTCAGCGACGAAGCGCGTCAATATCTGGCCAAAGAGGGCTATGATCCATCCATGGGCGCGCGTCCGCTTGGCCGCGTCATTCAGGAAAAAATCAAACAACCACTGGCCGAAGAAATTCTATTCGGCGCGCTGGCCGAGGGCGGCATCGCCGTGATAGATTTCGAAGACGGCGCGCTTACGTTCTCCTACGAAAAACGCGCTGTACCTCGTCTGGGCAAGCCAAGCACCGCCGATGCGGATGATGAATCCGAAACCGTGAAGCGGTAGGCTCAGAGTCTCTTTGAGGGTTATACTTTTACAATAAAGTTGCATTTCCACATAATTTATGTGTATACTCTGCGTTCACAACATACAAAGAACAGTTTGAGGTACGACATGCGCAAGATTCCGCAAATGGTCACGAATATTTCGTTTGGCAAAGCATCCTATTCATGGATTAAGGGCGTGGCTGCGCCGGTTTCATCCTTGCACAATTATGTGTCCAAAGCGCTGCCTGCCGCCAATACCAACACAACCCTCAAGGGCTGATCTTCAAGTTTTTTGTATCAGCCGCAATTTCAAGGCTGATAAAATCCCGAAAAGCGCCTATATAGGTTTCAACGATTTATCCGCTTTCCTAAATTATAAAAAGGAATAAGGCATGTTGAAGCCTTTCAAAACATTCTTAGACAAAATCAATAAACGGCTTTATGTCGAGATTGATTACCTGCCCGGCGGTGAGATTAAAACCCTGCCGACCAAGCTGGTGCCCTTTATCTGGTTCTTTATGCGTCAGGTGAAGTGGCTGCTGGTCGCCATTCTCGTGGTCGAGATTTGCGTGGCCGGTTCGTCTTCTGTCATATTCTGGTATGTCGGAGAGCTGGTGGAGAAGGAGCAATATACGCAAGCCTTCCTGCTCGGCGGGGTGGCGCTCGTTGTGATGCGCCAGCTTTTGATCGGCACCATTCATCTGATATATGATCTGGTCTATACACCCTATGTCGGCAACATGATCCGCCGCCAGCTCTTCCACTATACATCCAACCAGTCGCTGGGATACTTCCAGAGCGATTTTGCGGGCCGTATCGCCAATAAAATCATTCAGGCCGTGAGCATGCGCGATGTGATGAAAGCCATGTTAGGGTCGGTCTGGTTTGCCGCTGTCTATACGATCAGTAATATCATTTTCATGAGCTATAAGCATATTTATCTCGGCCTGCCGCTGGTGATCTGGCTGCTGGCCTATATTGCCGTGCTGGTGTATTTCGTGCCGAAAATCAAATCCCGCGCGCAAGTCATGTCGGAGGATATGAGCATGCTTACGGGGCAAATCGTGGACAGTTTGACCAATATCCTGCCTGCAAAATACTTCGCGCAGACAGGGTTTGAAGATGGGCGCATTGTCAAGCAGCTCAAGAAACACGCCACCAGTTTCCGCGCGACAACGGGTACGTTCTGGCGGATGTCTATATTGATTGATGTACTCAATACCATGCTGTTGCTCTCAACGGCGGCGGTGGGAATTTGGTTAGTGCAAACGGAGGGGCAGATTGGACTGGCCGCGCTCGCCATGGCAATGCCGATGGCGCTGCAGGCAACGTTCCAGTCAGGCTGGATCATGTACGAGGTCTCGGGCATTTTCGAAAACCTTGGCCGCGTGCAGGACAGCATGGAAACGCTGGCCAAACCGCAAAGCGTGACCGACCGTGATGATGCTAAAGATATGAAGCTGGAAGGCGAGACCGCCGATATACGCTTTAATCATGTTCATTTCAATTACGGGCAGGATGCGGGCGAAGACCGCCCCGTGCTGGAGGATTTCTCCCTCCACATTCCCGCCGGACAGAAAGTCGGGTTGGTGGGGCGCAGCGGCGCGGGCAAAACCACAATCACGGGGCTGCTGGTGCGCGCCCATGATGTGGCAGAGGGCGAGATTCTGATCGGCGGACACAACGCCGCCCATGTCACCCAAGACAGTCTGCGCCGCCATATTACGGTGGTGACGCAGGACAGCTACCTCTTCCATCGCTCCGTGCGGGATAACATCCGCTACGGCGATCCGCAGGCGAGCCAAGAGGAGGTCGAGCTGGCCGCCAAGCGTGCCCATGCCCATGAGTTCATCCCGTCCCTAGAGGATAACCGCGGCCGCAAGGGCTATGACGCCCATGTTGGTGAGCGCGGGGTGAAACTATCAGGCGGGCAGCGCCAACGGGTCGCCATCGCCCGCGCGGTGCTGAAAAAAGCACCGATATTGATACTGGACGAGGCGACCTCCGCGCTGGATAGCGAGAGCGAACATGCCATTCAGGAAGCGTTGGAAAGTATCATGGAAAACAAAACCGTGATTGCGATTGCTCACCGTCTCTCGACCCTGCGCCAGATGGACCGCATTTTGGTGATGGAGCATGGCAAGATTATCGAAGACGGCACGCATGAGGAACTGATTGTCAAGCCGAACGGCCATTATGCCAAGCTCTGGACGATGCAATCAGGCGGGTTTTTAGGCGAGAAGTAAGTGCGGCATAAATTAGCGCGCTATTAATACCTGATAAAAGAAATTATCCGGGTATAGAGCGATGTTAGTTTGGGTGGCGCAACCTGCTATACGTCCTTTTAATTCGGGGGCATCATCCCCGATTATACGGGTTACTGTCGCGTTTGCATATGTGCCATCAAATTCTTCGCCCGCCCAGAATGCCAAAGCGTCTTCAATAGGTATGGTAGTTCCAGAAGTTGGGATTCCAAGCTTGGTATTAATCTGCGAACAAACTGAATCATTAATAAAAGGGATAATCATAACCAATTCCATGCACTCTGAATCCCCACAAATGGTTCCAACATCTAAAACTTCATTACTAGCGGTAAAATGGGGGGCGCCAAAATTATATTTGGCGCTGGCGCTTTCATCAAGCGCCTTACGGTTTATATCCTTATAATTGATATCTCCGCCGGAGGGGGCGAATACCTGACAGTTTACATTTTCGCTAGTATGTTCATAGGCATCACCGCTTTCGCGGGTAAAGCTGATTTGTGTATCCGTGCATCCGTTAGAAATCCGCATATCCTGCACGGCTTGGCGCATAACACGGCCATAATCCAGAATCTCTCCTGCATACAGGCCGGCATTTTCCTCGCTAATCATATCGGTGTTGCCGCCGCGCATCATATTGCTGACGGTAAAGCCGAGCGCGGCAAAGAGCACCACGGCAATGAGAATATAAAACAGAACATTCCCGCGTTCGCCCTTGCGGTTTTTCTGATGTGAGACTACGTTGAAATTTAATATTTTTTGAAATTCTTTCATCATCTCATGGTATCATATATTTTTGTAGGTGTACTACAATCGCAGAGGTTTTCATGGCTGAAAAAGCATTCATAAATATTTTGATCGCCGAAGACAATCAGGTGAGCCGAGAGATGATGGCCAAGGTTCTTGGCGCGCGCGGCTTTAATATCCTTCATGCCAAGGACGGTGATGAAGCCATTGCCATTATCAAAAAAGAAAATGTCGATATTGCCCTTGTTGATATCAATATGTCCCCGACAGGCGGGTTCGAGTTTGTGAAATTTCTGGTCGTGCGCGGTCTCGATGTTCCGGTCGTTATTATTACCGGCGATGATTCCAGTGATCTTTTGACCGAGGCCAGCAGCCTTGGCGTAATGCGCGTTTTGCAAAAACCCGTGGCGCCGACGCGCCTGACCGATACGGTGGTGCATATCCTGAAACGCCGCGGCTTTAACCCCGATCATATGGGCGTTGCTGTTCATAATACCAAATTCTCCGGCGAGGATTTGATGAAGCGTGCAATTGAGCTGGCCGAGACCAATTACAAATCAGGCAAGGGCGGCCCTTACGGCGCTGTGCTGGCCGATCAGGACGGTAAAATTCTGGGCGAGGGCGTGAACGGCATCATGGCCAGATCCGACCCCACCGCGCACGCTGAAGTCATGGCAATCCGTCAGGCCGCCGAGAAGCTCAAAGACGGTGATATGAGCCAATGTGCGCTTTATATCAGCTCGGAGCCGACCATGATGGGCAAAGCGCTAATCCTGAGCGTAGGTATTCCGAAGGTTTATATCGGCCTGTCCCACGACGAGATCAAATCCGTCCGTATGAGCGAGGAAAAAGTCCGCCGCGAAATGACGGGCGCGCAACAACCCGCCACCGAATACATCCAGCTCGGCCATGAAGAGGCGATGGATATGTTCCAGAACTGGATTACTTTCGAAAATCAAAAGGCCTAAGCGTCCTTATTTAATCTCGAACACTGCATCAATCTCCACGGCCACGCCAAGAGGAAGGGACGGAGCGCCAACGGCGAAACGCGCGTGCTTTCCGGCCTCGCCGAGTGCGCCAACCATAAGGTCTGACGCACCGTTAACCACGGCAGGGTGCTGTGTGAAATCAGAGGTACAGTTGACGAACGCGCCAAGCTTAACGCAGCGGACAACGCGGCTCCAATCGCCATCAACGGCGGCGTTGACCTGACCAAGAATATTGAGCGCGCAGGCTTGGGCGGCTTTTACGCCGTCTTCGACTTGCAGCGTATCACCAAGACGACCCATATGCATTTTCTCGCCGTTCAGAAAGGGAATTTGTCCTGATACAAAAATGTGATTGCCGCTGATCACGTATGGTACGTAATTTGCCGCCGGTGCGGCTGCTTCTGGCAATTCAAAACCTAATTTTTGCAAGTTCTCTTGAATATTCATGTTTTCCCTTTATCATTCGGATTTATACGCTATAACCGACAATCATAAAGGCGAAATTTCTTTTGTAAAGCGCGGGATCATCTGCCATAATCGGGCACTTGAAAACGGGCGGAAATGTTAGAGATGCCGCCATGATAATGATAATAATTCGACTGCAGGAACAGATATGGGATTTTTAAAATTCTTGGGCGTACTTTCCCCCGCACATATTAACCTTTTCACCAGCCTGTCTGGCGGCAAGATGATTGGCGAGGACCAGCAGGGCAATAAATATTACACCGCCAAGCCGCGCAAAGGGTATAAACGCGAGCGCCGCTGGGTTATGTATGCGGGCGCGCCCGATGCCAGCGCTGTTCCGGCAGAATGGCATGGCTGGCTACATCATCAAACCAACGTTATCCCCTCGAATGAGGGCGAATCGTTTCGCCGCGAATGGCAAAAACCGCATAAAGCAAACATGACCGGAACGCCGCAAGCTTACCGCCCGCCCGGCCATATTCTGGAAGGCGGCAAGCGCGATAGCGCCACAGGGGATTACGAAGCCTGGAAACCGGGCGAGTAGGATATTCCCGCGAATAAAGTATTGATTTTTATACTCAAATTTTATATGAAGACGACAGTATTTTTTATAGGGATAGTTCGGAGACAAAATGAAACGCAGTGTTATTGAAACCATTTTAGGCGCTATTGTCATTGTCGTGGCAGGATTGTTCCTGTTTTTCAGTTATAAGATCGGCAATATCGGCTCGCCCAACGGCTTGACAATATCCGCAGATTTTTCGGGTATCGGTGGTTTGAAGCCCGGCGATGATGTTGTGATTAGCGGCGTAAAAGTCGGCGCGGTCGAGCGCGTTGATTTGGTGCCTGACAGCTATCTTGCCCGCGTTTATATGAGCCTTGATAGCAAAATCCAATTACCTGCCGATACGGCTGCACTCATCAGCTCGGAAAGCTTGATGGGCGGGCGTTATCTGGCCTTGGAGCCGGGTGCGGATGAGGAAATCATCGAAAATGGCGGCAGCATTTACTATACGCAGGCTCCGCAAAATCTGGAGCAGTTGCTGGGACAGTTTATTTTCAGCATGCAAGGCAATGATAAAGATAAAGAAGAAGAAGCCGCCGCCGATGCTACACAAACAGCCGAGCAATAAGATACGGAGCAGATACGCTGCGGTTATTCTTACCGCGCTGTTTTTGACCTTGACTGCCGCGTTTCCGGCCAAGGCAGAAATGCGCAGCTATCCTGTTGTTAAACTAAAATCACTGGATAAAATCACCGCCCGCGCCGAAACTTTCGAGGCCCGTGTTGGCTCAACCGTGAAATTCGGCCCGCTCTTCATCAAGGTGCAATCCTGCCGTAAATCCGACCCGATTGATGAACCAGAATCCGCGTCTTTCCTGCAAATCTGGGAAATAGACGAAGAAAACGAAGCCCAATGGGTTTTCAGCGGCTGGATGTTTGCGTCTTCGCCCGCGCTATCGCCGATGGATCACCCGATCTATGATGTCTGGGTGCTGGACTGTCTGTCCGATCAGGCGCCGGAGAAAAAAGATGACGAGCTGGATTCAAGCGAGATTAAGCCTGCGCCGAACGAGGACGTGGAAACCGCGCCCGATGCCTCGGATTACGATTAATCTCATTAATTATCTAAACTAATAATAATGACGAGACAGAGTTGTTTTTCTGCCTGTGCTGTTTTCTTGTTTAAGAAAAGTTTATAAAACGGAAAACCGTGCTTAAACGCGCATTTTAAAATAATCTTCAATCAGGCTAGCCTCGCTTATACCCTCCAACATATAATTCGCACGCTTGGATGCGGCAATTCCCAAACCCTCGATATAATCCTTGTGCGGAACCTCATAAACGCCGAATTGTTCCAGATGTTCGTTGGTAAATTGGGTATCCAAGATGTCGAAGCCGCCCCGCCACAGCCGCGCAGCCAGATGTACCAGTGCTATTTTGCTGGCATTGGTGTGGCGCGAGAACATGCTCTCTCCGCAAAACGCGCTGCCTAGCTCCAGCCCGTACAGACCGCCTTTCAAAGTGCCTTCATGCCAGAACTCTACGCTATGGGCATGGCCTTTTTTGTGCATCTCGATAAAGGCGCGCTCAATCGAGCTATTGATCCATGTCTCGGGGCGCTCCGGCGTACTCTCTCCGCAGGCGGCGATGACTTGCTCGAACGCGGTGTCGATTTTAATCTCAATAGCGGGGTCTTTTAAGGATTGGCGCACGGCCTTGCGGAGCGAGCGCGGAATATGCATATCCGTGATGGAGAGTTGCCCCCGCATCTCGGGGCAAACCCAATGGATGACCGGACTGCCGGAATTATAGGCCATCGGGAATAATCCCTGACGGTAGGCTTCCAGTAATAGCTCGCTCGTTAATACCAATTGCATGGCCTCATTTTATCACGAAATTTGGAACAATGCGCCTTTCAATCTGTTTGTTGAGTCTTAGATGAAAACGAAAAACGCATAGGAGCGCAGACATGAAAAAACTACTGGATAAGAAAATTGCCTTTCTCGCCACAGACGGCTTTGAGCAGGTTGAATTGACAAAACCTTGGAAAGCCTTAGAAAATGAAGGCGCGGAGCTTCACCTTGTTTCTTTGGAAGAGGGCAAAATTCAAGGCTTTAATCATACGGATAAAGGCGATGAATTTGAAGTCGATAAGGTCGTTGGTGACGTGTCGGCCTCGGATTATCACGGTCTGGTTTTGCCGGGCGGCGTGCATAACCCTGATGCGCTGCGTATGAATGAAGATGCGATGAAATTTGTGACCGAGTTTTTCGAGCAGAAAAAGCCCGTTTCCGCTATTTGTCACGGCCCCTGGGCGCTCGTGGAAACAGGCGTGGTAAAAGGACGCAAAGTAACCTCATGGCCCAGCCTGAAAACAGACATCGAAAATGCAGGCGGTACGTGGGTTGACGAAGAAGTTGTGGTCGACAATGGCCTGACCACCAGCCGCAACCCCGATGACCTTCCGGCGTTTTGCTCGAAAACAATCGAAGAGATGCGCGAAGGCAAGCATAAGAAACAAGCGGCATAAACGGTAAGCATATCTTAGAGGGTGTGTAAACCGAGCCAACTGGCTGATCGTTAGTAATTTGAAACTTTGTTTAAAATCGCTAACGGTCGGCCAGTTTTTGTTCCAGCCAGTGAATGGTGTAATCCCCGCTCACGAAATCAGGCTGGTTTAATATCCAGAGATGTAGAGGTAAGGTCGTTTTTACGCCGTCTACAACAGTCTCGACAATTGCGCGTTTCAGACGGGCGATGCATTCGGTGCGGTCTCGGCCATGCACGATTAATTTTCCGATCATGGAATCGTAGTAAGGCGGTATGGAATAGCCGCTATAGATGGCGCTATCGAAACGAACGCCAAGCCCGCCCGGTGCGTGGAATTGCTTGATCAGACCGGGAGACGGGATAAAGGTATCAGGGTCTTCTGCATTGATACGGATTTCAATGGCATGGCCGCGCATACGGAACGGTTTTTTTAAGGCGGCATCACAAATCGGTAAACCTGCGGCCACGCGAATTTGCTCTGAAATCAGATCAATTCCGGTAATCATTTCGGTCACAGGGTGTTCAACCTGAATGCGGGTGTTCATTTCCATGAAATAGAACTCGCCGTTTTCGTATAGGAATTCGATGGTACCCGCGCCTAGATAACCAAGCTCCCCAACGGTTTTGGCGGCCAGATTGCCGATATATTCGCGCTCTTTTTCCGTTAGAACTGGCGAGGGGCCTTCCTCAATGAGTTTCTGATGGCGGCGCTGAATGGAACAATCGCGCTCGCCCAAATGGATAGAATTACCATGGCTGTCCGCAAAAACCTGAATTTCGATATGGCGCGGTTTTTCGAGAAATTTCTCCATATAGATAGTGTCATCACCGAAATTGGCCTTGGCTTCGCGGCGCGCGGTGTTATAGGCCTCTACAAAGCGGCCTTCCTCGCGGATGATCTGCATGCCTTTCCCGCCGCCGCCGCTGGCGGCTTTAATCAGGACAGGAAAACCCATGTCTTTGGCGATTTGCAATCCGCTTTCTGCACTCTCCAGCGCTCCGGCAGAACCCGGAACAACAGGCAAACCAAGACCTTGCACGGTTTTCTTGGCGGTGACTTTATCACCCATCTTCTCGATAAGTTCTGCAGAAGGGCCGATAAAAGTAAAGCCATGCTCCACCACCATGCGGGCAAATTGGGCGTTCTCGGATAGGAAACCATAACCGGGGTGAATGGCGTCCGCGCCCGCCAAAGAGGCCGCGCTCAGGATAGAAGGAATGTTTAAATAGCTGTCTTTGGACTGCGCAGGCCCGATACACACCGATTCATCGGCCAAACGCACCGCCATCGAATTGGCATCCGCTGTCGAGTGCACGACCACGCTCTGGATTCCCATTTCACGGCAGGCGCGAATAATCCGAAGGGCAATTTCACCACGATTGGCTATTAAAACTTTTTTGAACATGTCAGAATCTTTGCTTGATGCCTATTCAATGACCATAAGAACATCGCCGAACTCAACCGGCTCGCCGTCACCAACCAGAATTTGCGTCACGGTACCGGATTTATCGGCTTTGATCGGGTTCATAACTTTCATCGCTTCGATAATCACCAGCGTATCACCGGCCTTAACGGTTGCGCCCTTGGACACGAAAGGAGCCGATCCCGGCTCGCCTTGCATATAGACAGTGCCAACCATAGGCGATGTCACAGCGCCCGGATGGCTATGTGCGACGGTATCGGAGGACATATTGGGTTGACCGGGCGTCGAGGGGTCATAGGACATATTGGCAGCAACCGGCGCGGCAATCGGGGAGCCGGCAACAATTGTGCCGCCTCTGCTCACACGGATGGCTTTATCGCCATCGGCCACTTCGATCTCGGTTAATCCTGTATCATCCAGAATCTTCGCAAGTTCTTTAATCGCATCGGAATCAATTTTCATAGTCTTTTTCTCGTCTGTTTACGATTGTCATTGATTACAAAACTTAAAGGCAAAAGTCAAAGCCTGATGCACTTGGGAGCTATAAAAGTTCTGCAAGCTTTTCGATGGCTTCACTGTAACTGGCTGCGCCCTTGCCGCTGGCATGGATTTTTGCCACGGACTTAATATAGGAAAAGTGGCGGAATTCCTCGCGTTCTTTGGGTTCGGAGAGGTGAATTTCCGCAATCGGCAGACCGCAGAGCTTCAGCGCATCATGTATGGCCACAGAAGTATGGGTATATCCGGCGCCATTAATGCCGATGGCGGCATATTTGCCCCCCGCCTGCTGTATCCAGTCGATGATCTCGCCCTCATGGTTGGATTGGCGGAAATCAATTTCTATATTAAAGGCGCTTGCGGTTTCGCGGCAGAGATTTTCAATATCATGCAGGGTTTGCGAGCCGTAAATCTCAGGCTCCCTAGTCCCTAACATATTCAAATTGGGGCCGTTAATGATGAGAATGGTCTTGATGGTCATGAATATCGGTCTCTTGATTGGTTGAGTCTTCGGGTTTTGTGCCGGGTGCAATCACAGGGGCTTCGAATTGTACCATGCTGCCATCTTCAAAGCTAAGTGTGACCTCAATCATTTCACCAAGCGCCAGCGGTGCCAACAAATCCATCATCATAATGTGATCACCCATCGGGCTGAGGATAAGATGCTCGCCGGCGGGGATGTCATATCCCTCCACTTGGCGCATCATCATCTTATCGCCGTCCATGATATGGGTATGCAGCTCGGCTCTATCGGCGATATCGGGCTTCACATAGGCATTGGTGATGCGCAAATCCATATCGGCCTTGTTGTGGATTGTGAATAAAATTACCCCGTTTTTCTGGCTAGCGGCGGTGGCGAAGGAATAGGGTGCTGTTATCTCGACATTGGCAATTTCACGTATGCTTGTCGCATTGGCTGGAAGGCTGAAAAGCAATAGTAGGGCGATGGCGGGAAGGGTTAGCAGTTTTCTCATGGCTATAAATCCTGATAGTAAAATTACGAATAAAGATTACCGCATCGCACGGGCTTCTGCGAATAAATCAAGGAAATCCTGCGCTGTGGGCATTTCTTCATCGGACATATAAACCAGATCTGGTCCGATAAAGAACGTTGGCGTTCCAGTGCCACCAAAGGCCCCGAAGGTTTTATAATTTTCGCCGATCTGGTCTCTTGGCTCTTCAGAGTTCAAGTCCTCTTTGAATTTCTCAAGCTCGATCCCCAAATCTTCGGCAATCTCGGGTAGGCGTTCTTCGGTTAAATTTGTACCTTCTGTCATCAGGTAATTATGCGCGAGTTCGGCCTTGCCGTTCATGGCGGCCGCATAGAAGATATAGGCCGCACCGGAGCCATCGGAATCTGTTGACAGTAAAGGGCGCGGCGCCAAACGAACTTTCCCGTCCAACTCCATTGCTTCTTTGAAGGTCGGGTACATGACTTGACAATACGGGCAGGCATAATCCAGAAATTCTGTGACAATCAAATCGGCATCTTCCGGTCCGAATACATACGCCTCTGGCGGGTTGGTCAGGGATGATTTGGCATCATAAACGGTATAAACGCGGTAGCATAAAATACCGACAAGAACGATCAGAAATGTATAAAAGAGTTTCAGCGCCATAAATCTTACTTTAGTTGATATAAGAAAAGAAAAAAAGGCGGTAACACGCAACGCCTTTTATAATCTCTGTATAGGCGGTTAGCCTCTTTGGTCTTTAACCCTCTGGATCAACGCCTCTTCACCGATATAGCCGCGGTAGAGCTCGTCACCAACGATAAAGCCGGGCGTGCCGCGAATGCCGATCTCTTGCGCGATCGAGACGCTTTCGTTGATCATATCCTGAATTTCAGGGCTCTGCGCATCTTCGGCCAGCTTCTCGGCATCAAGGCCGATATCGGTGGCGATTTTTTTCAAAGACGCTTCGTCCTTGGCGCCTTGGAATTCCATCAACGCCGTGTGGTATTCGAAATATTTATCCTGCTTTTTCGCCGCCAGCGCGAATTTGGAGGCCGTCAAAGAGGATGGGCCCAAAATCGGCATGTCCATCAGCACAATGCGGACATTATCATCGGCTTTCAACAATGCCTGAATATCCGGCAAGGCCTTTTTACAATAGCCGCAATTGTAATCAAAAAACTCGACAACGGTTACGTCTCCCTCTGGATTGCCAACCACAGGAACTTCGGCGGATTGGAAGAAGTCTTTGTATTCACTCAGCTTCGCCTTGGCCTGTTCCTGCATTTCGCGCTCTTGCTTCTCACGCAGCGCGTTCATGGCATCGGCGATAATTTCAGGATTTTCCATTAGATAATTCTGGATGACGCTCTCGATTTCGGCCTTCTGGCTCTCGTTAAAGCTCGCATCCTGCGCCGAAGCCGGTGCCGCCATCAAAGCCGTTACAGCAACGCCTGCCAATAAAAGGGCGGTGCGGGCGCTAGCAGAAAAAGACGTCATCATGTGTGGTTCTCCTTAAAATTTTTAAAATACTATATTTATATATATCTTCTAATTCGCAAAGACACTGGCAGTGGTTACATAATAAGGCGCAGTCTCTTTAATGCGAAAAACTCCCGCTCACTATAAGTGATTTGCTTTAATTTCCCAAATCCTTTTGGCTTTGCGCATAAGAAATGACATCTTTGGCTTTCAGGGCTTCGCGGGAATTCGGATCAAGCGTCTGCAGGGCGGCTTCGGCCTGACGCTCCGCATACTCGAAATTACGCTGCAATACGGCTTCTTCGGCCAGATAAACCTTGGCAATGTCCTCGCGGCCCAAGCGGCCATGCGCGGTAGCCAACAAGCGATTGGCGCGGCCTGACCGTTTTTCATCGGCCAACGCACGGTCCAGATTGTC
>CAXBAL010000007.1:0-22254 GCA_963973475.1 uncultured Micavibrio sp. | reverse complement strand
TGATGGCGGCTCTGCTGGAGGGGCAGCCTGGGGAGGCGGCGGGGGAGCAGGCGGAGGCTGTTGTTGCCCGCTCTGACCATCTTCTTTGGGCTTGGAAAACATTGCCATCGGGTTGCCGGCTGGCGGTGCGGTTTGTTGTGGCGGCGCCTGTGGGGTCTCTTGCGCAGAAGCTGGTGCTTCAGGAGCTGCGGGCGGCTGTTGTGCTGACGTTCCGCCCTCTTCCTTGGGGAACATAGCCATAGGATTGCCGGATGCCGTTGGCGGAGCTGCTGCGGGCGGCTGTGCGGCGGGAGGTGGCGTTGTAGTTTGCGGCGTTTCGGCGGGTTGCGCGGGTGAGGTTGCGGACGGCGCGGCGCTGCCTTTTTGTGCAGTCGGCACAATATTTTGAGCCATCATGCCTAAAATCTCGGCTTTTGTATCGAAGTTCTCCCACACGGATTGTAGAGCGTTTTGCTGGGCGCTGGCATCAGGCTCTTGCACGGCCATTAATTTGTTCATCTCTGCTTTATGGCATCCGGCATAAAGGTCAGCCAAAGATTTTACTAGTGCGAGCTCGCACAATTTTTGCTGGTTACCGCTAAGATCGGCGCCAAACACATCTTTGGATATTTGCTTTGCCTTGGTGTTGACCTTATCGGCAACATCTTGCATCAGCTTTTTTTCCGGCTGGCCAAAGGGGAAAGAAGCCACGACGTCGGCAATTGGCACAAAGGCCTGAATGTATTGGATATTAATCTGATAGGCATCGCCAGGCATGCCGTTTGCCTTCATGTTTTCAAGCCGAATAACGTGGTCATCCGATGGGGTGAAATTATCGGAAAACGTCATCACGGCTTCCAGCGCGCCGGTAAGTTTTCTCACGTCATTCTCGCTGGGAACTTTCGCGTTTTGCGTGTATTGGCTCGCGATAATCGGTCCGGCAAGCCCCGCCATTGCAACGCGCAAGGATTCAATTTCGTCAGGAGATGACTTATCAATTTCCACCATACGGCCCAGATCAATGCTGAGCTGCACTGTGCGGGAGAGAAGCCCGGCAATTTTAGAGGCTTCATCTGACGCCCCCTCTGCTTCAGCGCCCTTACCCATCACAGCGCGTAGTAGCGGTGAGCCGATTTTTTCAAGTATTTGTATGAGATATGCGTTACGCTGGTTCATATTGGCCGGTCAGATAAGAGATTGTGTCATTTACTAATTTAACCATTATAAAGGGATTTGGGGCTCTTGAACAAGCCTGCAAATTCTAAGCTGGCTGGCATCCCCCCAAAATATGCATTTATCTGGTTACCAAAAACTAAAGGCGGCTGCCCAAATCACCAACCAGAGCCGGTATGTCTTGAGGACGTCCGCGTACGATTTTAACATCGCCGGCTTTTGAGCGATAAAACACCATCGGCGTGACATCGAATTTCCAAGATTGCATCAGCGCAAGATTGCGTTGGACGCCTTGTTGATTGATTTCGCTACGGGCAGGAAGAGCGGACTCATCGCCGCCAAGATAGTTGTATAAACGCTCTTGCGGATTGGGCGCGGCCAACAAGAAAGCGGCCTGCGCGCGCGTTTCCTGACGAAATCCTATAGGAATGATGCGGAGTTGCACGCGGCCATCATCAATGTAATCGGCCTTTAAATCTTCCAGCATAGCATGACAATGCGGGCATTGCGGATCGATAAAGGCATACATTATGGGCGCGCCTGATGCACCGAGCGGAATCCAGTTGCTGTTTTCGATGTCATAGAATAACTGCTCGGACGGGGATTTAAACTCCAGGCTGTCCTCTTCGCCTGCTTGATCGACTGCAGAACTAAAATCATCGGCCAAAATATCAAGCATATCGTCACCCTTTTCCTGCAGGCGGCTGACTTGCTCAACAGTTACCAGTTTACCGGTCTCGTCGAACATCACGCCCATCAGGAACGCTTTTTTATCGGGCAAAACGTAAAAATACTGTTCTCTGCCGTTTTTAATGGTAATCCATGCATCAACGCCGTAGTCACGCCCTAAATAACGGATCTGCGCGCCTTCATTGACGAGGTTTTCAATAGGCTTGGGAAGCTCTGGGAGAGGCGCATCACTTTGGGCGAGCGCCGCATTGGCACCGAACGCAAGGGCTGCGAGGGCTGTCATTGTCATGAATGTCTGGCGGAAAAAGGTCATGTGGGCTCCCCAAAGTGGCAATTAAATTCTTTCAAAGATAATAAAGTAGTGCGTTGTTAAGCGGCGCGCAATGGCGCAGCAATCATTTGTGAATAAATATCCTAAAGAAACAAAAGCAAGACGCCTGTATAGCCATATAAACGTCCGGCATTAATTTCTCCGCTGGCATAGAACCCAGCCAAGGGCACATCGCCGATAATCTCTTTAACCAAAGCCATTTCTCCGGTCTTGTCGGGGTTGCCGAAATCGCTGAACGCGCGCGCCACACAAGAGATATAGATTGCTCCTTTCGGGGCAAATTCACCGTTCTCTTTCAGTATGCGTTCATGCAATTGGCAAAGCGTGCGGGATAAGTCTTCCTTCACCGTATCATTGTCGCGGTGGACAAACATGATGCGGTCCCCTGCTTGCGCGCTTTGTGCGACACAAATTGATTTGCGTTCTTCATCAATACTTATAAGGTTGCGAACCAAAAATTCCCCCCTATCGCTGCCCTTTACTAAAAAAGCAGTATGTACTTCGCCTTTAAAAAGTTGCTCATAATCTTGCGCGGCCTCTTCGGATGGTTTTACATCTTTGTTCATGGCCATCAAGCGCAAATCATTCTCGAAAACCTCAAGGGCAGGCTTCGCGTTAATTTCCGTGATGGTGTGATCATGAGATTTGGTGATGGTATGCACGTCACCAATTGGCGCGCAACCTTGCGAAAGCGCGCAGGATATATTCATATCTTGTGAAAACGCGATGCCGCAAACGCCGCTATCGCCAATATTGTCGGCAATGCAGGCGTGCTCGGAGCGTGAAGAAGCCAGCCCGCCAATCACAAAGCCGCCGACCAATTCTTCGAGGTTGCCCAAAACGCTGCTGGGATTGGCATCCATTACAGGATCGCCGTGAGTTAAGACGACATAAGGCTCCTGACGGTTCAGCCAGGGCTCCAGCGCCTTTGCTGCTTTGCCATCATCTATATCACCGTTGGGAAATATACAGAACCGGTCACTGTCAATATGCCCTATCATCACCGATATGGCGGGTTTGTCGATATATTCGGTGCCGTTGCCGCAAATGCCCATTCCCACGCATCCGCACCAATGGTCAATCTCCAGCACGGATTTAAACAGGCTCAATATGCTGGAAAGATCATCGCAAAGATGGTCGCTGACATAAATGAAACCGACATTGAAGCCGTCATTTTCGGTGCGGGCCTGCTCCAGCTGCTCCAATACCTTTTTCGAGGTGTCGCGCCAATCTGTTCCACTTTCTATGACCGAGGCAAATCTGGAGGAGGTGGTTAAGGACATGTATGATATGGCTCCAGACCCCTAAGCCGGAAGTCACCCTTTAGCATTGTTATTTTCTACCCTCCATAAGGTATTCTTCTTTTGTAAACAGATCAATGTTTGCTAAAGTATATTATTGGAATTTTGATTTATTTTTAAGGGGATATCACTATGGAATTATGGATTGTATTAGGGGTTATTGTCGTGATCGGCCTTGCTGTCATGATGATTTACAACCGTCTTGTCGCGCTGCGCCAGACGCGGGAACAGGCCTTTGCCGATATTGACGTCCAGTTAAAGCAGCGTTTTGATTTAATCCCGAACCTTTTGGAAACCGTCAAGGGCTATGCCTCGCATGAAAAAGAAGTGCTGGAGAATGTCACGGCTGCGCGCGCAGGTGTTAAAGGTGCCGGGAGCGATCTGGGTGAACGCGTGCAGGCGGAAAATATGCTCTCCCGCGCCATGATGAATTTGTTCGCAGTGGCCGAGAATTATCCGGATCTTAAGGCTGACACCAATTACCGCCAATTTATGTCAGAGCTTTCCGATATCGAGAACAAGATCGCCGCCGCGCGCCGCTTCTTCAACAACGCCACAAGCGAGCTGAATACTGCCGTTGAACAATTTCCCGCTGTCTTGTTCGCGGCCAGCTTTGGTTTCAAGAAGGAAGAGTTTTTCGAGATCGAAGATGCCGACCGCGCCACAATGGAAAAACCGCCGGAAGTTAAATTTTAATGCGTAATGCTTTGAGTATTTTTGCTTTGCTTTGCATCCTTGCCATTCCGGCGCAGGCCAAAGAAATGAATTTAAGCGAAGCGCAAGCTGTTTTGGCCGTGAATATATTCACGAAAGCCTGTTTTATGAATATGGGCGACATGAAAAAAACAGAAGATTTCCTTAATGCGCAGTTTCAAAAACATGATGAGGCTAAAAAGCAGCCCTTTCTTAATTTCACCAAAACCAGAACAGGTGATGTCTGGCTCGCTTCAGGGGCGCAAGGCATTTTTGCGATTGTTCTATCGGATAACGGCAATTGTCATGTCGTGGCGCAAAATGCTTCGCGCGACGGAGTTCACCATCATATGGCCAACTTGGCAAAACAGGCTGCGGAAAATCTGGATAGCGCTATTAATCCGCATGACGTTACAATTGGCAGTGCCACGAAAAGTTCGGGCTTTGATGTCGTTGGGCCTGATGATAAAAATCTAATGGTTGTGGTGGCCTCCACACCCATTGAACAATCTCTGGATAAGCCAGACACCGTTATAACCTTGGCGATAAGCAGTTATTGATAAAATGGCACTTGCAGCAACCGGATTAAAAACCCACATCTGGAATAACAATCTGAAAAGCATTGTGTTGCTGGTGCTTTATCCTGTGATTTTGATGGGTATAGTCTGGGCCTGCGCGGCTGTCGTAGGGGCGCTGACCGGCGGTGCTCAGAATGGTTTTGCTACCCATTTTGCGGGTAATATTGTTTATGATTTCTGGCCGATGATTGTAACGGCTTGCTTGATATGGTTTATCATTGCGTGGTTTTTTCACACGCGGATGATCCGTAAATTGGCACATTCCCACCCCGTTACGCGCAATGAGGAACCAGAGCTATATAATCTGCTGGAAAATCTCAGCATTACGGCGGGTATTCCTACGCCACGGTTGGAGGTCATTGAGAGCCACGCCCGCAATGCGTTTGCCAGCGGAATTGATCAAAAATCCTTTACTGTCACAGTTACGCGCGGTTTGATGAACTCGCTATCCAAGGATGAGCTGGAAGCGGTGCTAGCGCACGAGCTGACCCATATTTTAAACCGTGATGTACGTCTTTTGATCGTCACCGTGATATTTACCGGCATGATCGGCTTTGCCGCGCAGCTGGTTTGGAGCTCGGTGCGCTATGGCCTGATATTCGGCGGTGGTGGGCGCGGGAATAATCGCGGCGGCGGCGTTTTGATTATGCTCGCCATAGCGGTTGTACTCTGGGTCGGGTATATGGCGACATTGCTGATGCGCTTTGCGCTCTCGAGGCGGCGGGAATTTATGGCGGATGCGGGCGCGGTGGAGCTGACCAAGAATCCCTCTGCCATGATGCGCGCGCTGATGCGTATTGCCGGGCGGGACCAAATTCCGGGCACGACCAATGACATTGCCCAGATGTGTATTGAGAACCATAAGGCTTTCTTGGGTGTTTTTGCGACCCATCCGCCTATAGAAAAACGTATCCGCGCCATCGCTGCCGTGACGGGTGAAGAGGTTCCGGACAGCGCCTCCCTGCCGCCGATCGGGCGCGGCGGCGGCTTTTCGACGAATACGCATGAGCATGGCAAAAACCCCTGGCTCACACGCACGCGCGGTGCACGAAAAAAAACGCCTTGGGGATAATCTCCACCAAGGCATTAAGTCTTCTCCATGTTATCCCTTTCGGGAACTCTTAAGGCTGACCGATATCAGGCGCGTTAACTTGTGTATCCGGCGCTTTGGCTTTATTTGTTGTGGCGGATGGCAAAATACCCTCGCGTCGTAAAAGCGCTTCCTGATTAGGCTCGCGGCCCATCATTTCTTTGAACAGATCCATTGGATTAACCTGTCCGCCTTTCGTAAAGATAGTATCTTTCAGGCGTTTGGATGTGTCTGGGTCATAAAGACCTTTCTTTTTGAATTCCTCAAAAACATCTGCTTCCAGAACTTCTGCCCATTTATAGCTGTAATATCCTGCTGAATATCCACCCGGGCTGCTGAATAGATGGCCAAAGCGTTGTGACATAGTTGATGTGCGATCGGGGAAGAAACTGGTGAGTGCGTGCACTTTATCTTCTACCTCTTCAATTGTGGTGGTTTCCGTGGTTGTGTGCCAGATCATATCTGTAAGCCCTAAAGAGGTCTGTCGCATGCCAACATAACCGGAATCATAATTGCCCATTTCAATGATTTTCTCGATATAGTCTGCCGGAATAGGCTCGCCCGTTTCGTGATGAACGGCAAATTTTTGCATGACCTCTGGTTCTTTTACCCAGTTTTCCATGAGCTGTGATGGTAATTCCACAAAGTCCCACTTCACGCTGGTTCCATTCAGTGATGCATATTTTCCTTTTGATAGTGCGGCATGGAAGCCGTGTCCGCCTTCATGGAAAAGGGTCTCGACTTCTCTGAGTGAGAGCAAGGTAGGTTGGCCGGGTGTTGGCTTTTGATAGTTACAGCTATTTGTGACAATCGGTATTATATCTTTACCGTCTTTATCCGTGCTGCTGTTGCGGAAAGCGTTCATCCAGGCGCCTCCACGTTTTGCTTTGGCGTCAGCAAAGTAATCCGCGTAGAACAGGGCAACAACTTCGCCATTATCTTTATCTTTAACCTCGAAAACCTGCGCATCATCGCGATAGGCTGGATATTTATCGGTGCAATCAACCATTTCCACATTGAAAAGATTTTCAACATGTGCCTGAAACCCCTTCAGAACATTGCCGACTTCAAAATAAGGGCGTAGTTTTTCTTCATCAAAATCGAACAATTGTTCTGCACGTATACGGTCATAATAGGCAAGATCATGGGATTGGAATATTTCTATATCCCCGCTATCAAGCGCAAATGCTTTTGTTTCATCAAAGAACTCTTTCGCGCTTGGCATATACGCCTGGCGATTATTTTCTAGAAATTCTTCCACGGCCTGTTGGGAACCGGCCATTCGATCGCTTAAAATAAATTCCGCGTGGTTGTCATATCCTAAAAGCTGTGCTTTTTCATGGCGAAGGGCAACTATTTCGGTAACCAATTCGCGGTTATCGAATGGCGCCTCATTGCCGATATTGCCAAACGCCGTCTGTAGCTCTTTACGCAGTTCGCGGTTATTACAATGACTAATTACCTCAGAAGGGTACGGCTGTAATTGCAAGAGACAAGCGTTTTCAGGCATAGCTTGCAACCGCTCAAGATTTTCTCTGGCGGCTGTAACGGATTGCTCCGCCTCACTGAGATGTTTTTTTGCCGTCTTCTTATTTTTAAAATCGGCCGGGTCAATGTTTTGTAATGTTTGCAGCTTAATTTCGGCTGCTTTTAGCTCTTCAGGAGCGGCTTTTAAGGCTGACTGTGCGGCTTGCTGATAGGATTTGATGGATCTTTCAGGGACGCCATCTAGTTCTTCAATAGTAGTAATGCGTGAGTACGCGGCGGTGCTATCTTGGGTATTTTGTGCAAATTTCGTTGTTTTTGCCGATAGCTGCGCGGAGATTTCCTGAAGGCGTTTTTTATCCTCTTCTTGAAGCAAGGCGCCTGAACGTTCGCGTGATTTAAACATGTTTTCCAGCAACATTGTCTGTTCGTTATCCAGACCAAGTGTATTTATTTTATCGTGGACGGCTTTAATGCGGCTAAACAGTGTTTCATCCATGCTGATTTGACTGAAAACCGGAATGGTTATGTCATTTACTTTTTCTTCGAGTTTTTGCAGTTCCGGAGTTGTGTTGTTGCTGGTAAAGGTATGGAAGATAGAGCTAATTCGTTCAAAATCTGCGCCCGCATGCTCTAAAGCCTCAATTGTATTCTCGAAGCTTGGCTTTTCTTTATTTTCTTTAATTGCCTTAACCTCTGCCTTAACCTTTTCCAGTGCCCATTCTATGGCAGGCATGAAATGCGCGGTCTTGATTGCATCAAAAGGTGGTGCGCCATAAGGCAACGCAGGCGGGTTAATCAGTGGATTATCACTAGCGGCGGCATTGAAGGTTTTTGGACTCTTGGCCATTATTTATTTACTCCCATGTACTGTTCAATTTATTATTTTTATTATTGAAATTAGACCCTTTGTAATGACACCGAGGGAGTTGGTCAAGCAAAAACCATAATTACAAAGCGACGCGGTCGAAAAATTCCGATTTCGCTTGGAATCCTGCTATAATGAATTATATTAAGCCGTAATTAGACGTTTCAAAAAATCTTATAAGGAGAGAGTGAAACTATGGAACAACATCGTTCTACCGTTACCCAAACCCGCGAAAAGACTTTCGACGTTGGTTTGCAAAAACATTTCCAGCAGGTATACAACATTATGGCCATGGGCCTTTGTGTTACCGGCTTTACTGCCTATGTGGTTGCGCAAATTCCAGCGGCTCAGCAATTCTTTGTCTATATTGCCCAAAACCCGTTTTTGGCTATATTCGTCGCGTTCTTGCCTATGATGGCCATGATGGCGTTGTTTAGTCCAAATCGTTTGCGCACGGCTTCTTTCTCATCACTTGTAATGGGATTTGCCGCGTTTTCCGCGTTTTGGGGAGCATTGCTGTCTGTGATTTTCCTGGCCTATGACCCGTCCAGCATTGTGAAGACCTTCTTCGTAACAGCCGGTACATTTGCGGCGATGTCCATTTGGGGTTACACATCCAAACGTGATCTGACCTCTATGGGCACATTCTTGCGTATGGGTGTGATTGGTTTGTTTCTGGCAATTGTCGTTAACCTGTTCTTCCAGTCTCCTGTCTTGCACATGGCGATTTCTGCGATTGGTGTGCTGATCTATACAGGTTTGATTGCTTGGGATACCCAGAAAATCAAGGAAATGTATAATTACTCCCACGGCGGCGTTGCCAACAGCAAACTGGCCATTATGGGCGCGCTGAGCTTGTATATCAACTTTATCATGCTATTCCAATTCCTGCTCCAGTTTATGGGCAACCGCGAATAGTATTGCTTTAAACGCAATTAGAATAACAAACCCCCGCCCTAACCCGCGGGGGTTTTTCTATGTTGACCGTGTATTCCAAATCATTCATTGTTTTCTCAAGCTAATAGTAAGGGACACAAGAAATATGTTTAAGGAATTCAGGGATTTTATTGCCCGTGGGAACGTCATGGATATGGCGGTCGGTATCATAATGGGCGCGGCCTTTACAACGATCGTAAATTCGATGGTTAAAGATTTGCTGAACCCTGTAATCGGTGTGTTTACAGGCGGGGTCGATTTTTCCGCGCTTTACGTCAATCTCTCGGGCGAAGAATTCGAAAGTCTCGCCGCCGCGCAGGAAGCGGGCGCCGCAACATTTAATTACGGTATGTTTATTAATGCCGTCATTAATTTCCTGATTGTCGCATTCGTTGTGTTCTTATTGGTGAAAAACGTAAATAAGATTAAAGACGCTGCGCAGAAAGAAGAGGCCACAAAGGTTTCGGCCGAGCCACCACCTAAGCCTCCCGAGATCGAACTTTTGTCTGAGATCCGGGATCTTCTGAAACAAAAATAGACTTTTGCCCGCCCGCCTCTCATAAGCGGGCGGGCGGCCTATATTTTTTGCTTGATTAGCCATCCGAATTTTGCTTTATTGCACCAACTTATCTTTTAAGGGCCCTTAGCTCAGCTGGGAGAGCGCATCGCTGGCAGCGATGAGGTCAGCGGTTCGATCCCGCTAGGGTCCACCATTTTTCCGCACAGGCGGTAGGCTGGTTCGTATCAAGCCATGATAGCATCAAATTCTTCAACACAAATTATGCGTATCCTTGAGCGCCTTTCGCGCGCCGATATTGTTTTTTACCTGATGCCGGTCTTAATCGTGCTTTTGATCGTCGGCACGCTGGCACAATCCGAGATAGGATTGTATGCGGCGCACCAGAAATACTTTGCTTCCTTCATCTTTTTTTACGGCCCGCTGCCTCTGCCGGGCGGATATCTTGTTTTATCCCTGCTCAGTCTGAATTTGCTGATCAAGTTTCTGCTTTATAGTGAATGGACATGGGGCAAAGCGGGCATTATTCTCACGCATCTGGGCGCTCTGGTTTTACTGCTGGGCGGCCTTTTGACGGCGCTGTATGCCCGCGAGGGGTACATGGTCATTGCGGAAGGCGATCAGACCCCTTACGTCTATGACTATCACGCGCGGGAGCTTTTGATCTTTGAAAATGATAATTTGAAATATCGTATTGATGCGGAAAAGTTGCGGGCGAGCCTGAACACAGATACTGTTTTACCACTTGGCATTACAGTTAGAAATTTCTGTGCCAACTGTGAGATCAAAAAGCGTGAGGAGCTGGCGCAGGACTTTGCGGAAGGCCGGAATTTTCAAAGTATGGCGGCATTTATGGCCCTTATGCCCAAGCCGGTAGATAAGCAACCTGAAGCCAATTTGTCGGGTTTTAGTTTTACGCTTGATGGTTTGGATAGTGAACAAAACGGTCTCTACATCGCGTTCGAAGCGATGCCTAAACCCATAATCCTGCAAAAGGAGGGCCGCGAATATAAATTGATCTACGGCAAGCAGCAACGCCAGTTGCCTTTTTCGCTCAAACTTAATGATTTTAAGAAAGAAAATTACCCGGGCATGAGCATGGCCAAGAGCTATTCTTCGGCGATTGAGGTGATTGACGGGGCTGCGCATTGGAACGCGTTGATCGAGATGAACGCACCGCTGCGGTATAAAGGCTATACCTTCTTCCAGTCCTCTTTCGACCAGAGCGAGAGCGGCGAGGACACGGTTTTAACAGTGGTGGAGAATAAGGGGCGCTTGTTCCCCTATATCGGCACCTTCATCGTGGCGCTGGGGCTGATGCTCCATATTTTCATTATTTTTCAAAAGAAACGGCGGGCCTAGGTCTATGATGCGCTTGATAGTATTATATGCAGCGTTCTTCCTTTGTATGCCGATGGCAAGTTTGGCGCAAGAAACGGCTTCTCGTGATTATCATGATTTTGCCCGTCTGCCGATCTTGCATGAAGGTCGCATCAAACCGATGGATAGCTTTGCCCGCGTAATGATGCGGGGGCTATCGAGCGTTGAAAACCCCCAAGACCGTCCGGCAATAGAGTGGTTGGCCGATGCCGTTTTTAATCCGGCGTTGATGATGGATGCGCCGATCCTGAGCGCTGACACTGATCTTTTATATACTCAGGCAGGTCTGGAGCCGAATGGGAATGAGCCCCGTAAATATTTTGGCTTGAGCGAGATTGCCGAGCTTTTGCAGATGACGGCGCCGCGCGCAATGGAGCTCAGCCAACTGAAGCCTAACGATTTAACAGCTGAACAATCCGCGTTTCTGGACGTGCACCAGCGCGCTGCGGATTTAACGGCTCTTATGCGGTCTTTATCTATGCTTTTGCCGCTAGAGGTGACATTGCCGCAAGCGATGAAGGATAGCTTTGGCGCTGATGCAAACCTTAATTATTATGCGCTATCGCGTATGAAAACGTCTTTGCTAGATTTATTGCAGGATATCATTAAATCAAAAGGCGAAGATCCCGAGCAATATAGTGAGGAGGAGCGGCGCATTGCCCTTTTGGCCTATCAAATGCAAATCTTGCGTAGCGCCGCAGAGAATAATGATTTATTTAAAATCATTCCCGGAAGCTGGGATGCCGGAGATAGTGGATCTACCAGCTGGCATGCGCCTTGGCAGTTATTGAATGAGGGCAAGGGATCGCCTGCTTCTGCCCGCTATCTGGGTTTGTGGGAAGATATGGCGCTGGCTTACCGGGCAGATTCTGAGGGCGGTAAATGGCAGGACACCGTAGAGGCTGCGCAGGCGGAATTTCAAAAAAATAGTATATACTCCCCTTTTATATTCGAGCTAGAGATCGCCTATAACAGTATAAAGCCTTATGATTGGGCGCGGGGGCTCTACGCCCTTGCAATTTTGGCGCTGGGTCTTTACGTGATGCGTGAAATGGGCGCATTAAGAGCTGCCGGCCTTGTCTTGCTTGCGGGGGCGATGGCGGCGCATCTATTTGGCATTACTGCGCGTGTTATCATCCTTGATCGCCCGCCTGTGGGAACGCTTTATGAATCGGTGTTGTTTGTGGCGCTCATTTGCGCATTTTCCGGCTGGATCGCGAGCATCATTAGGCGTCAGGATTTGGCCGCGTTGGCCGGCGCGATCTCTGCGCTTGGCCTGTTGTTTCTGGCTCCTATTATTGTGCCGGAAGGCGAGACGCTAGAGGTGTTAGTGGCCGTGCTCAATACCAATTTCTGGCTGGCGACGCATGTGACAATCATTACGGCAGGGTATGGCATGTGCGTACTCGCGGCCTGTATGGCACATTTTTATATGGCGTTACGGCTGAAATACCCTAACGGTACGCCTCAAATATCGGCGCTTTATAAATCCATTTATAAAGTATCAATTATCGCCCTTTTGCTGACCGCGGTCGGCACTGTTCTGGGCGGTATTTGGGCGGATCAGAGTTGGGGGCGTTTTTGGGGCTGGGATCCGAAAGAAAACGGCGCTTTGCTCATTGTTTTGTGGCTGATCTGGCTTCAGCATGGCCGTCTTGGTGGAAATTTGCGCGATTTACCTTTTATGGCAGGTATTGCTTATTTAAATGTCATTGTGGCGCTGGCATGGTTCGGGGTCAATTTGCTCAATGTTGGGCTGCATTCTTATGGATTTACCAGCGGTATTGCTTTGGGATTGGGCGTATTTTGCGCAGCCGAGACGCTGATATTGGGCGGGTTATGGTTTGCAGTCCGCTATCGTGAAAAACAAAGGAGAGGGTTAAATGACGCGTAATATCATCATTTTGTTGGTGACAATGCTTTGCGGGGCAGGTCTGACCTATTTGTTTGATTATACACAAAACAAGCCACCGTATGCGTCTGTCGTTTCGGATGCCGGAGGTGTTGACGGGGAAGCCGTTCCTGATTTTACCTTTAAAAGCCTGGATGGGACAGAGCGGGCTATCCATGATTTTCGCGGTAAAATCGTAGTGCTGAATTTCTGGGCAAGTTGGTGCGCGCCGTGTGTGAAGGAATTCCCTTTGTTTTTGGAAATGGCGAGTGAATATAAAGACAATCTAGTATTTATCGGTCTTTCCAGCGACCACGACTTAACGGCTATGAACCGCTTTCTGGATAAAATGCGCAAGGCTCACCATGACGCAATGGCGGCAGATAATGTACTGATCGCGGTGGATGAAGACGCAGCTGTGACGCAGGATGTTTTTCAGACTTTCCGCCTGCCGGAGACCATTATCATTGATCAAAACGGGCTAATGCGAGAAAAGCTGGTCGGCGCTAGCTGGAATTATGCAGATATTAAGAAAATTGTTACTATGATAGAGGAAACAGCAAAAGAACCTTTGGAATAGTATGACCACGAATAAGTATTTGCCTCAATATTTGATAAAAGCATGCAAACAGCACCCCGAATACGGGCGCTTGATAACCTATAAAAATATTTCTGAGGGGGTTGGCCCTGCCCTATCCATTCGGGCCAATGGACAGGAATTTGATTTCGTTTTCAGTCAAAGCCCCTTTAATGATGAAGCCGCTATTGCGCTCATCGTCGATAAAGAAAGTGCCCAAGAGGCCTTGTCGTCCCACATACTCATGCCGGCAACGACAATATTTTCTAAAAGCGAAAGCCTCCACGATATTACGGCTTTGGTTCAATCGATGATAGCATCCGGTGAAATGGAGTACCCGATTGTTGTTAAGCCGAATAAGGAAAGCCTTTCCAAGGGGGGTTTTATAGTCAGGGATGATGCCGAGTTGCAGGAATGCGTGACGCGCTGTTCTGAAATCAGTCATAGCAGTGGCTCTATCCTCGTGCAGGAATATATACCTTCGGATACGGAGCTAAGGGTGATGTTCTTTGAAGGCGAGGTCATTGGTATTATAAACAAAAACCTGGCCAATATTGAAAATACAAGGGTCGGACCGGGCGTTGAAGATGAATGGGGCAAGGTTTTCCTTATTCACGATGAGGAATTAAAAGATCGGCTGACAGAGATAACGCGTTTTCTGACAGAACAGCATGGGCTTGTCTACGGCGGTCTGGATGTCCGCATTGATGCCCGTAACGGCGATTTATATTTACTGGAAGCCAATCCTGCCCCGATGGGTTATGAAATTCTTGAGTTCAAATTGGAGGGCGGGCAGGAGATTATAGATAAAATAACAAGCAAGATGCTTGATAAAATCGTGCGCGACAGCCAGCCAGCGTTAAAAAGTACGCCGAATGTTATGGCGGCAATGAACCTCGGGTAATCTTCTTCCCTCACTCTCTTTCATTTAGCATTTGCAAAAAAAGACAATGGAACATTATAGTGTCCAAAATGTTGGTAAATTAAATATTTGCCATAATGTTAATTTTTGGTTAATATGGGATCACATAAATGAAAAGTAAGTATTTTGCGCTTTTGGCCTGCTCGGCATTGTTATTGGCAGGGGCGGCTTGTTCAAATACGTTTGACGGATTGGGCCGCGATATGGAAGCGACAGGCCAGAAAATTCAGAACACATTTTAAAGCCGAAAGGCTCTAATTAAAAGGAAGTAAAGACAATGAAAAAATTACTCTTAGTGACAACCGCAATAGTATTAACCGCTCCGGCCATGGCCGCAGATGGCTTTGGGAATCGTTTCGGTAGCAATACGCCTTACGCCTTAAGTGATGGTATGGACAATGCAATAGCCGATACGCAAGGCTTTGGTATGGATGATTTGAATGATCCGGCTGCTTTAAACCAGATTGATCCGGCCGCCGGCGAAGAAGATGCGCTAGCGCAGGACGAAGACATGACCGCAGAGACTGATGTTGAAGCCGGTGTGGAGGCTGATACAGAGGTCGAAATGAATACCGGGGAAGAGGTCGCCCCAGCCGAAGTTGAAACAGCCGCAGATACCGAAGCGCAATCTGGAAACGCATCGGATGCGATTGAGCCGGCAGCAGGCGCGTCAACAGATGGCGAAGCAGACTCTGAAACGCCGCAAAATGAATCGACAACGGGTTTGAGCACGGACGGTGAGGCAGATGCCACGCTTGATACCTCAATAGAAAACTAAAATAATGGCCGCGATTAAAAAACCTTCTAAAAAATCGCCGCCGCCTATTCCCGATAAGCCAGTTCCGAAGGCCACGCAGAGGGCGTCCAGCCCTGTGGGGCTTCCGGAATCGGCTGATAAAGAGCGCTGGGCGGCGCTCTTTCGCGGACAAATTGTCGGAACCACCATTCGTAAATTCTCGGGCTATGTCGCTTTGGCCGATCAAAAGGCACAAGGCCTCATTTTCATGAATTCTATATTGATTCCTGTGGCTATGAACTGGATTGAAAACCCCGGCTATCGCGTCGGGGCTTTGATTTGTATCATAACAGCGATATTGAGCATTATGGCGGCGATGATATGCATATATCCAAAGCGCCGCGCAGGTCGTAAACCGGACGGCACCATTAATCTTTTGCATTTTGGTGATATCGCCAAATTAAAGGAAGAAGAATTTCTAGATGAATTTCTGCCTGTCTTCAATGACCTGACTTTACTGTCCGAGGCCGCTGCAAAAGATATGCATGACGCCGCCCGCCGCATCATCAGGCCAAAGTTTTATTGGTTGAAATTATCTTATATTATATTTTTCTTTGGAAACCTTGCCGCGATCTGCGGAACATTGTATGCCATCTGGTATCACTAATCTCTAAAAGGTTATCATTTTTATGAGCGAATATGAGCCGGAAAAGGCATATCCAGCGCCGATATCGTCCTTAAAGGGGGCGGAAAATATATACATCCAAACAATGGCAATAGCCTTAGCCCTGCTTCCTTTTATCGGTTATGTAGCGCCGCGATCTTTGGCATTCTTGCCAGCGCTCGTGGGGCTTATGGGATTTTTCGCGGGCTGGTATATTTTTAAAAACCGACCTTCCTTGCATAGGGGGAGCCTTTATATAGTTCTGCCAATGCTTCTTCTTGCATTCGTAAGTCTTGGGTGGTCGATTGATCTGGCAGAGTCGTGGGAGCGCATTTTGAAAATCACACCGGTGATTTTTTCTGGGGTGATGCTTTTATCATTAATGCATAACTATGGTGCACGGCTTATGCCTTTATTTACGCAGTTGTTTCCTATTGTGGCCCTATTTGCGTTGGCCGTGGCTTTTATAGATTTGATAAGCAATGGTATTTTTTATCATTTGATGCAGGGCGCATGGCCCAATGATGATTTTAATGCCTCCGCATTAAATCGCGGCATCATAGTGGTGATGCTATCTCTTATCCCTGCTTATGCTTTAATTATAAATAATCAGGATTTTTGGAGTTTAAAACGCAAGCGTTTATATCTGGCCTTAACCATACCTGTTCTCTTTGGGATATTACTGACCACTGACAGTCAATCGGCGCATTTAATAATGGCTTTGTCCTTGATATTCTGGGTGTGCTTTCCGGTTTCGAAGGTGAAAGTATGGTATGGGTTGTGGATCGTGCTTGCCACCTTGATATTTGCATCACCATGGATCGCACAGGCTATGTTTAGTGCCCTGCCGGATTTGATTGATAATGTTGCATGGTTCCAGCAAAGCTATGCCCTGAACCGTTTGGAGATCTGGGATTATATTGGCCGTTATATTGAGGGCAGCCCCTTCTATGGCTACGGTATTGAGACCACAAGGAGTATTGAAGATTTTGATTCGGCGTATTTATACGATAAAAAGGCCACCGTTCTGCACCCTCATAATTTTGCCCTTCAGCTCTGGATTGAATTTGGCGTAATAGGGGCAGCATTAGGCGCACTGGCTAGCGGGTATATTTTGCGGGCGATTAGCCGTATGAACGGTATTCAAGCTCGTATGGGCTTAAGTGCTTTCATCGGTTTGTTATGCCCTGCGGCTACGGCTTACGGTATGTGGCAGGGATGGTTTATCGGTCTGTTTTTTATGATTACCGCATTTTGCTTACTGGTAATGCAAAAGCCAGAGCGCGCTATTTAGCTCCGCAGCAGGCATTCGGCAATGGAGGCCGATGTAATTTCGCTCTGACGGTGATGCTCGATTTTTTCAAGGATAGAGCTGGCTTCTTTTGTAATATGAACACGCTCGTGATGCATCCAGTTTTGCCCACCTTCTCGCTCCAGTATTGTGATGGCAAATTCGATGGGGGTGGTATCAAAAGGTACGGCCGGATAGTAAACGGCCATATCATCCTTATTCGAACACGCAATGACGCGGCCTGATTCCAGAACGGCTAAAACCTGCTGAACAGCAAGAATTGGAACATTCATCGTTTTGCTAAGGGCATCCAGCGTCCACGGCTCGTCCCCGGCATAATGTGATTTGGCAATATGGGTCAGGATGCTAAGGCCAAGAAGCATGCGCAGTCTCGGGGTTAGACTGATCGGCATGCGGGTCACGCGCAAATATCGCGGATACTGGACATAAAATGATATATTGGAGCCTAAAAGAATGATGAGCCAGCTTACATACAGCCATATCATCAAGACGATAATGGTCGCAAAAGCCGCATAAATGGCCACATAATTGGCCGATCCGGCAATGGTGGCCGAGAAAATAAAGCCCATAAATTTCCAAAGAAGCCCCGCAACCAGACCGCCTGCAAAGGCGCTCGTAATGCGCACTTTTGTATTGGGCATATAAACATAGAAAAAGGTAAAGCCGATGGCGATCACCAGCCAAGGCAGAACAAAGGCCGCCATATCATAAAGAAAAGAAATTCCTGTATATTCGCCAATTTGTACCGCGACATCGGAATTACGCACAGCGGTCGTTATACCGGCTGAAATAAAGACCAGCAAAGGTCCCATAAGTAGAACGCTTAGATAATCACTGAAGCGCTGGGCAAGGTTACGGTCTTCGGCGACGCGCCAGATGTAATTAAAGGCGGCTTCGATTTTTTGCATCAGGGCAATAACAGCATACAAAAGGAACGCGAGCCCGAGCACCCCCAGAACACCGACATTAACATTGTCGACAAACTCGATGACTTTCTGGGCCACTTCATCGGCCTTGTCGGGACCAAGACCCTCTAGCAGGCTGAGCATGAACGGCTCGATACGGTTATGAACGCCAAATCCTTTTAGAACCGAGAAAGAAATGGCCAGTAGAGGCACTAGAGTTATAAGCGTGGTATAGACCAGTGACATCGCCTGAAGAGAAATCTGGCCGTCTTTTAAATCCCGTAAAGTGGCGGCAATAACCTGTACACTACGGATGCCGAACTTCTGCCAGCCCGGCATATTCGTCGTTTCGATTTCTTGTAGGTTCTGAATGGCTCTATTTATGGCGCTTAACATGATGGCCCTATTATCTTACCATTCATAGCCTAGTTTCAAGGAATAACTTGTATCGTCTTCGCCAACGCCAGGCGCCGGATCGTTATCCCAGTCGAAATCAACTTGTGCCGTACCTGTTAAATGCTTGCCAACCGGTACGCGTACGCCGCTCTCACTCTCGAACAGGAAGGCATCAGTAGCGGAAACAGGTACAGATAAGCCGTGCTTATGAAAGAGCTGAAACGCTTCTTCAAAAAATTTCTGGTCGTAATCCAGCCCCCAACTCGCGGCGATATCATTTTCGGTGCTGTCATCGGTAAATTTCTCATGAATATATTCGCCCCCTGCCCGGATTTGCAGGTTCAGGTCATCACGCTCGTAAAACTGATACCCATTGTATAAGCCGGCGCGGGAGCGCAGATCCAGTTCTTCGAATTTATCACGTTCAAACTGTAATTTACCGCCAATGAAATATTTCTCGGTCAGGAAGCGGTCGTAAGACGCAAATGCCATTTGGTCGTTTGCCGTCTCCTCACCCTCATCTTCTTCCCAGTTGGCTTGTCCGCCGAAATTAAAGCGGTTGTCGTCATCGCGCGCTTCTATATCCGCGTCGAAAGTAACGGCTTTGCTTCGTGTGTTGCCGTCATCCACTCTTCCTCCCAGATTGGCGCGGCCTGACCACTCGAACGCATTCTCATCTTCCGGCGCGGTCATTTCGCCCGAAATTGAAGGCGCGGCAGGAGCAGGCACTGCAGGGTTTACCGCTGCGGTTTGTGTCCAGGTTTGTACGGCGCTGTTGTTATTATCGCCGTACTCATTCATTCCGGTAAGCGGGCTTACGAGCGGAGGTGGAGCATCGGGAATGGCAACCATATTCAAATTGTTGTCATAGAGCTCGGACACATCGCCCCACCCGATACGCATATCGCCAGTGATATTACTGCGGAAATATAAAGTGCGTGCATCGCGCATGCTGATGATCGTGCCACTTAAACGGTCGCCGTTATGAAAGACGACCTGATCCGCCTTTGCCGCAGATATACTCACAGTGCCGAGCAAAAGGAGGGATGTAGCGAGCATTTTATATCGGGGCATGGTCTAAATCTCTTCGGTTTTTTAAATATAAGAGCTTTGTTTCATATCATGATTTCATAAAAACACAACCCGCGGGGCGGCTGCCAATCTCTATTTCATTATGAACTATAAGAGGAGCGTGATTTATGGCTTAATATGTTATAAAAATTCATTTTTGTTTTGCATCAATGGGATAGAGCCATTATAGTTCCATGCATATAAAGTGAGTCAATTACTAGATATAGGGCGATATGTATAACGACGATAATTGGAATGCAGTACAAGGCGATGAGTTGGCCGGGTTTTTGGATCAAATTAACCCGATTGACGGAAAATACCGTGTCTCTGCCGAAAGCACCGAAGTGCATTGGCGTATGTTGCCATTCTATGACAGCGTGGCTTTAATCCGCGTGCGTGATCCGAATTGGGTGAATAAAAAACTCAATATTTATTATCTGACCGATCAGGGGAATCTGTTCCGCTTGAACGGCACATCACCGCCAATCCATGAAGTCAATGCCAAGGCACCGATTAAGGTGAATGAAGAAAACGTGATGGAATATTTGCGCTTCTTCTGTTTCTTCGTACGTGGTGAAGAAGGCCCATTTTATATTGCCGAGAGCATGGATGATCCGGGTATGCCGACCGAAATGGACGACACAACCCGCTCTGTTGTTGAGGGCACAGTCCGTCCGGCCACTTTCGAAGGTATGAATGAACAGGGGCACTTCCTGTGTGATGCAGTCGTATTCTACTCAAACGCTTTGTTTATTGCCAATTTCGCAGTGCAGCCGACTGGTATGATCGAAATGCTGGATGATGAGCCTATTGCCGCTGACCTTCCTGTGAAAATTGATAAGCCCGTCGCTTAGAGCGCGCACTCAAGCTAGTTAAGATGAAAAAAGCCGAGCGCTGTATTGCTTGGCTTTTTTATTATTCTTTGCTAATCTTGTCATAAGTTATTCTTTTTTCGTGTCCACGAAAGAAACATCAAATGAAGTATTATAAGTATTTGCTCAGCGGCGCGGCCGTGCTTTCGGTTTTTGCATGCCTATCAGCAAGCGCACAGGCGCAAACCTCCCGTATTTATATGGCGGGATATTTGGGCCTGAACACATATGGCCCGCAGGATTTTAGCGGTTCGGGCGCAGTATCCGGCGATTTTGAACAAGACAATGCTGTATCGTTTGCAGGGGCGCTAGGTCTGCGCTTATCCAAACAGTTCAGGGTTGAAGGGGAGCTGTCCTACCGTAAGCCCGAGATTACAAAAATCAATACGAATAACCCGTCCGGCTCATTCGACGCGGGCGGCAGCATCAAACATTGGGCGGGCTTGCTCAATGTTTATTACGATTTTGACACCAACTGGAAATTTACGCCTTATGTCACCGCGGGCGCAGGGCTTAGCTACTTTGACGGTGAGTTGGACGCTGGGCGAGCGGGCCAAAGCTTTGATGATACGGGCTATGGCCTTACCTATCAGGCAGGGGCAGGTTTAAAATACCGCCCGCGTGACAATCTGGCTTATACATTCGGCTACCGTTATCTGGATACGCTTGCGCTCGACATGGGCGATTTGGATATTGATTACTCCAGCCACGAATTCCGTATCGGTTTGGAATACGATCTGGACTGGGGCCGTAAAAAATACTGATCGCTGCGCGCAAGTCCTAGGCCGAGCGGCTTTCGAACTCAGGATAAGCTTCCAATCCCACCTCGGTAATATCAATGCCGTAACGTTCGTCCCGAGCATCTACGCGAATGCCGATTGTATATTTCAGGAACAACCACACAATTGCGCTGGCGGTTGATACGAAAAGTCCTGTTGCCACAATCCCCGTAATCTGCGCGGTATAATCACCGGTTGAGAATATAGCCACGGCCATCGTGCCCCAAATGCCGGCCACTAGATGCACAGACAGCGCCCCGACCACATCGTCGATCTTCAATTTATCAAACAGTGGAATGGACATAGAACACAGCAATCCGCCGACTGCACCGATCAAAATAGCAATTGCAGGATTGGCAATATCGGGCCCTGCGGTAATGGCGACAAGTCCGGCCAGCGCGCCGTTCAGTACCACGGTCAAATCCGGCTTACCAAAGCGAAGCGTCGCATAGGCCATCGCGGCAATTGTTCCGGCCGCTGCCGCCAGATTGGTGTTGGCAAAGACAACTGACATGGTGGTGACCGCTTGGGCGCTGTTCATCGCCAGCACAGAGCCGCCGTTAAAACCGAACCATCCAAACCACAGGATAAACGTCCCCAGCGTAGCCAGAGGTATGTTCGAGCCTGGAATAGGCTGGACTTTTCCATCCTTGGAATATTTACCAAGGCGCGGCCCCAATATGATAGCGCCTGTCAAAGCCGCCCAGCCACCTACCGAATGCACGATGGTCGAGCCTGCAAAATCGCTAAAACCGCCGCCGATGGTATTGAGCCAGCCGCCGCCCCAGCTCCAAGAGCCCTGAAGGGGATAGATAATAGCGGTTAAAACAATCACGAAAATTAAAAACGGCCAGAGCTTAATGCGCTCGGCCACTGTGCCCGATACGATAGAGGCCGCAGTGGCGACAAACACCATCTGGAAGAACCAATCGGACATAATGGAATAATCCGCCCCGCCTACGACTTCCTGCGTTGCGGCTATAAGCGCGTCCCCTTCCGCGCCCATTAAGGCCATTTCCGCAGCAGAAGGGTTATAGAGCCAGCTAAAACTGCCCCAAAGGCCAAGGTCGTCAAGGCCGACATACATGATGTTATAACCGATTAGATA
>CAXBAL010000006.1:0-24004 GCA_963973475.1 uncultured Micavibrio sp. | reverse complement strand
GGCGCGAATGTCATGGTCATGGCCGTATTTCGAACGGCCAGCCTTTTGAATCGCTTCTTCCATCGCCTCGAGGACGATGTCACGATCAATATTTTTCTCTCTTGCAACGGTGTCTGCTACCTGAATAAGTTCCATGTTTTCTTTCCTTCTTTACAAATTAGCAGTTGCTTTAATTAACTCATCGGTCATAACCAGCTTAGCTTTCGTTAAAGTCCCGAACGGGATTTCAACTTCGCCTTCATCGGTTACGATCAAAACTTTATTATCTTCCAGCGCCTTTATGGTGCCGCGGAATTTACGCTGGCCGTTCTCGGCGGGCGAGTCGGTTTCAAGCTTGGCTTCGAAACCTTTGTATTTCTCGAAATGCTCCGGCTGGATCAAAAAACGGTCTATACCGGGTGAGCTGACCTCAAGGCGGTAGGCGCTCTTGATCGGGTCTTCGACTTCCATGATGGCAGAGACGGCGCGGCTAATTTTCGCGCAATCATCAACGCCAAGGCGTCCTGTGGCCGGATCTTCGGCCATAATTTGAACAATTGTTGATCCATCCTGACCGGTTAATTTCACGCAATAGAGTGAAAAACCAAGGTCTTGAATAACCGGTGCGACAATGTCCGAAATTTTTAGCTCTAAGGGCTGCTGCTTCATAACTCAAATACTTCTGGTTTTGTTCTTGAACCCAATAAAAAAGGCGGGTCTTTTTTAGACCCACCCATTTTTAAAATCGGGATGTTGAGTAGATATATAGTCCCGTTTTCTAATGATTGCAAGCTATTTCCGCTCAAAAAATAAATAGACCATTTTCTTTGCGCCCTTTGCGCCTTTAACCTCGTAGGCAGTGGTGACCCAGTCACGCGGCGGGGTTTCCCAATCACGGGCAGAATTTGCCAGCCACATGAAGTCTTTGTGCCGCGCAGCATGTGTGACCATCCATTCCGCGAGATAGGGCACATCGGTGCTCATGATTAATTTCCCGCCCGGTTTCAGGATGCGGGCGAAGACATTCAGATTATCGGCGTTAACGATGCGGCGTTTGTGGTGGCGCTTTTTATGCCACGGATCGGGGTTGAGGATGTAAATGCCATCCAGCGACTTATCTGCTAGTGAATTCGCCAGCATCATCGCGTCATCCATGTGGACGCGGACATTTTTGGTTTCTAAATCCTGTATGTCTTTTAAAAAAGCGGCCATGCCGTTGATATAGGGCTCCGCGCCCAGCCACGCGATGTCTGGATGACGACGCATCAGGGCGCTTAAATGCTCGCCGCTGCCGAAACCAATCTCGAGCCAGTGTTCTTTATACTTGCTATCAAATAAAGAGGAGGGCGCTAGAGTACCGTCCTCGATCAGCGTGCTTTGCGGTATAGATAAAGAGGGCAGAAGCTCCATCGCCTCTGCCCTTGATTGATTAAGCGGGCGGCTTTGTCTGCGCCCGTATACGCGTTTTTCTTTGGGTCTATCCAAGGATCTTTTGCAAATCTTCAATAAGGTCGGTTTTTTCCCAAGAGAACCCGCCATCGGCATCAGGCGTACGGCCAAAATGGCCATAGGCGGCTGTGCGCTCGTATATCGGGCGGTGCAAATTCAGGTGATCACGAATGCCGCGCGGGCTTAAGTTCACCAATTGCTTCAGGGCTTTGATGATTTCTTCTTCCGGTACACTTCCTGTTCCATGTGTATTCACATAGAAACCGAGCGGCTTTGATACGCCAATCGCATACGCCAGCTGGATTGTACAGCCTGTGGCATAGCCTGCGGCCACCACGTTTTTGGCAAGGTAGCGCGCAGCATAGGCCGCCGAGCGGTCAACTTTTGTAGGGTCTTTACCGGAGAACGCACCGCCGCCATGAGGAGCCGCGCCGCCATAGGTATCAACGATAATCTTGCGGCCTGTCAGACCGGCATCACCAACAGGCCCGCCAATAACAAAGCGTCCGGTAGGGTTAACGTAGATTTCTTCTTCCGGCGGCATCCAGCCTTCGGGAAGAACTTGCTCAATATAAGGGCGAACCAGCTCTTTCACATCGGCTTGTGAGAGGCCATCAGCATGTTGTGTGGACACAACAACGGAAGTGGCGCGTACAGGTTTGTCGTCTTTATATTCAAGTGTGACCTGAGATTTCGCATCCGGCTCAAGCTTACCTTTCAAGTCGCCATTTTTACGGGCATTGGCAAGACGTCTTAGAATTTCATGGGAGAAATGAATGGGGGCGGGCATTAAAACATCGGTTTCGCGCGTTGCGTAGCCAAACATAATACCCTGATCGCCGGCTCCTTCTTCTTTGTCGATGCCGGTTCCGGCATCAACACCGGCGGCTATATCGGCAGATTGTTTGTGAACCAGCACTTCAACATCCGCTGTTTTCCAATGGAAGCCTTCTTGCTCATAACCAATATCACGGATGGCTTCGCGGGCAACGCGCTCCATATCGTCTTTGGTTACGCTATCAGGGCCGCGCGTTTCGCCGGCGATAACAACTTTGTCTGTTGTTACAAGCGTTTCACAGGCAACGCGGGAATACGGGTCTACTTTAAAGAACAAATCGACGACGGCATCGGAGATGCGGTCACAAATTTTATCGGGGTGGCCTTCCGATACTGATTCGCTCGTGAAAATATAATCTTTCAGATCGTGTTGTTTGTTCGCTGAAATATCCTGTTCTTGCACGGCTGCTTGTCCTTGAATTGGTGACATGATGAACTTTCTCTTAATCTATACGTTCCTAGAATAACTTGCGTCACGCTGAACGCCAGCCAAAAACTGACAATAGCCACAGTTTTCTTGCTGTTCAAGTATGAATTATAAGGATATCAACAGGGGCTTTTAATCTTGCTCGGTTTTCGAAAGCGTTTTCATTAAACGTAAAAGATCCTGACGCGCATTTTTATCAAGAATATTATAATAGGCGCGCACCAATTTGATAGTTTCTTTGCGCTGCATAATATCTTCGCTGTCTTCGTCACCAAAGCTGTCTTGTGCATTATCGGATAACCCAAGTGCGGCGCCTTGCGGATCAATGCTCTTGTCCATTTCATCGAAGAAGTAATCAACAGGAACGCCCAGAATTTTGCTGAACTGGAAAAGACGGCTGGAACTCACACGGTTTGCGCCGCGCTCATATTTTTGAATTTGTTGGAATGTTACACCCACTTGCTCTGCAAGCTTCTCCTGGCTTAGGCCAAGGAGCGAACGTCTGATTCTGAGCCTTCTGCCGACATGCTTGTCAACGGGCTCGGCACTGCCTTTTTTCTTTATGTTTTGTTTTGTCATATTCTAGCTTTACTCTTGATAATCTTATAATGATGTTTGTAGCGTACATTATAGTTTTTTATTCAGACCAATTCCTTTACTTGAGTTTTGTACATAAGCGCAACTAACCTAAGGTATACTGTTTGAAAAACATGCAATTTTTAAACAATTATAAATGTTTATCGTTCCTATCTTGTGTATTAAATTTCCCATAAACATCATTTCTCTGCTTGAACTAGAGCATTTAACGGGCAAGTAAATATATTAAACACTGTCTATTAGAAATCTCTTTTATTTTCTTCAAACAGGTCTGTTTTTAATACATACCGACCATATCTGTCTATCATGGCCGAATACCCCGTATTTGCAGCCCGTATCACAGGGGTATTTTCTTCAATAGCCCTAAACCGTGCTTTGAGCAAGTGCTGTTCAGGCCCTGCGCTTCTCCCATACCATGCATCATTGGTTACGTTAACAATAAAATCGGGCTTATTATCTCTTTGTACGACAGCCCCCGGAAAGAGGATTTCATAGCAGATTAGCGGGCTTATTTTTTTTCCGTTAGGTAGTTCTAATGTCGTTATACCCTGTCCGGCTTCAAAGCCGGAAAAGCCTGACACGGTTTCTATGGGAATCCATTTCTGAAAGGGGATATATTCACCAAAAGGAACAAGGTGCGATTTATCGTAGCGCGCGATAATTTCTGCATTTTTGTCCAGTATGATTATACTATTTGAATAGGTATCGCTCTCTTCATTTCTGAGAAGCGCACCGCCTATAATAAAGACGTCCTGTGGGTAGCCCGCCAGCATTTCCTGTAAAAGGGATTTCGTGTACTGATTATAAAGCTGATGAAAGCTGATGGCGGTTTCCGGCCAAATTATCCATGTTGTATGACCGTCCATTTTTTGCGTTTCGCCGCCGGTGCTGAAAGAAGAAAGAGACAACAGGCGCGCATAATTATTCATCATTTTATCGCGCTTCCATTTATCGGCCTGATCAATATTGGGCTGAACAATCTTAATGCTTAAATTTTCAGCAGGGGTCATAGCCTCGGCTTTATTTAGTCTAATTGCGCCATAGCTGTAGACACTTACGCCACTTACTATAAGTAAGGCTGCTAGGGTGAATTTTTGCCTCGGCATAATTTTTGACACAAATAGAGCGCCGAAAAATACACCCCAGATAACCGTTAACAGTGTAAGCCCATAGGCACCAATTAGGGAGAGTATCTGCAGAATTGCAAGGTTATTGCCCCACGCATAGCCATATAAATTCCACGGAAATCCAGTGAAGACAAATCCCCGCAGCCATTCCATTGTGCTAAGCAATAAAATAATACAAATTAAATTGTGGATAATTTTTTTACGGCCTATTTTACTGCTTATTTTACTGGCCAGATAACAGGCCAAGGCAGGAAAAAATGCTAGCAGGGCAGGCAGTCCCGATATTGCAAGTGGATATGCCCATGCATATTCATTGCCCTCTACCAAAAGAGCGTTGCCTATCCAGTTTAAGCTAGTGACAAAATATACAAATCCGAATACCCATCCGCACAAAAAGGCATAAATGGGTTTTTCGCAATTTTTTTGACACAAATAAAGACCGCCTAAACCGATAATCATAAGCGGCCAATAAAACAAAGGCGCCATGGCCAAAGCAGCACCAAAGCCGCATACAGCAGAGATTAAAACAATGGGCCAAAGGCCGCGATTAAATAAAACGGTTTCAATATTATCCATAGATTGGATTAATAAAGGAATTAATCTGCCGCTGCAATAGAGGGGATATTCTTGATTTTGATACGGTTAACGCGCCTTGGATCTGCCTCCAGAATTTCCAGCACCATACCGGATTCATGGGTGAGCACTTCGCCGCGAACAGGTACGCGCCCCGCCATATAAAAGGCAAGCCCGCCGAGTGTATCATTCTCCTCACGCTCTTCCTCGCTCAGGATGTGACCAAATTCATCTTCGAATTCATCAACATCACCACGGGCATCGGCAATCAGGCTCTCATCATCCAGCTTGACGATGCAGGGCTGTAGGTCGGTATCATGCTCATCTTCCAGATGGCCGACGATCTCTTCGATAATATCCCCAATGGTTACAAGCCCGTCTATACCGCCGAATTCATCAATGACCATGGCCATATGTTTGCGTGTGTGGCGCATCTCGACCAACAGGTCAAGAATGTTCATGGAGGGGGCAACGATAGGCACATCGCGAATTAATTCGGTAATTACCAGGGGCTGGCCCTTGGCGAGTGCGGAGAGCACATCTTTAATATGAATAGTGCCCAGCACATCATCAAGTTTTTCCTTGTACACGGGCAGGCGGCTATATTGGATGTCGGCTAGTTGCCCCAGTAATTCTTTTTCGCCGAGCGAAGAATCAATCGCCACGATGTCGGCGCGCGGTATCATGGCATCAACAACCGGAGTGTCGCGCAGCTTCAGAACGTTGGCAATAAGGGTCTTTTCGTGGAAGGAGGCCGGGTTATCTTCGTCCGTGTCGCTATCCTCGATATATTCCTCGATGGTTTCGCGCAGGGTATAATCGTTTTTCTGTTTGAAATTGGACTTGATCCACGCAACCAGGCCGCGGCGCTCTTCATGCGAAAGTGAGGCATGGTTTTTAAGGGATATATCCTTGGTCGTGCTACCGGAATCTTTAACAGGCCCCGGAGCGGGACTACTTGGAGGTTCTTCTTTTTCGTCTGACATTTTCAACATGATCTTTAATTTTTACTATCGCACATAATTATGGTGTTTGATAAGGGTTTTTAATGCCCATTTCACTTAAAATCTGAATTTCAAGATTTTCCATTGTTTCCGCATCGGTTTCATCCTCATGATCATGCCCGCAAAGATGTAAAACACTGTGGATTAACATGTGGATAAAATGATCCTGAAGGCGCTTATCCTGTTCGTTTGCTTCGCGTTGAATGGTTTCAAGCGCGATGACGACATCGCCCAGCATGACCAGTGGTTCATTCGCGGCGGATTTATCATTTTCCCAGTCGATCTGGGGAAAAGACAGCACATTGGTCGGTTTATCTTTTTCGCGGTAATCGCGGTTTAAAGATTGTATCTGCTCGTCATTGGTCAGAGTGATGCTTAATTCCACTTCCTTTGCCGTTTCAAAGCTGCTGATATTGCGCAGAATATGGTCAAGACTCATGGCAACGAGGCTCGCGTGATCGGGCAGAGCTTCGTGCCAACGCTCGTCTTCGACGAGTATATCATAATTTATTTCCGGGGAAGTCATGGCAAAAGGCCTTTATCGTTCCTTGGTGTCACGCTCGCGCGCGCCGCTGTCATAAGCATCAATGATTTTTCCGACCAAATGGTGACGGACGACATCTTTGTTGGTGAAATACATGAAATCAATCTCGTCTATGCCTTCCAGCATGTCTTGTGCATCCCGCAAACCCGATTTTACGCCGCGCGGCAAATCGCTCTGGGTAATATCACCTGTAATGACCATGCGGGAAGATTCGCCCATACGGGTCAAAAACATCTTCATCTGGCCGCAAGTGGCATTCTGCGCCTCATCCAGCACAACAAAAGCGTTGGCAAGCGTGCGTCCGCGCATGAAGGCAAGGGGGGCAATCTCTATCTCGCCCGTTTCCATTTTCTTCACCATGTAATCCCAATGCAGCGTGTCGTGCAGGGCGTCATAGATCGGACGCAGATACGGATCGACCTTCTCTTTCATATCACCGGGCAGAAAGCCGAGATTTTCGCCAGCTTCAACGGCAGGGCGACAGAAGACGAGCCGTTCAACCTTGCCCTCGACAAACATTTGTACGCCAGCGGCCACGGCCAGGTAGGTTTTACCCGTTCCGGCGGGGCCAATGCCAAAGACCATTTCACGGTTTTGCAGCATATGGATGTATTTTGATTGGTTGGGCGTACGCGGCGCTATGACCTTTTTCTTGGTTTTGATAATGTTTTTACCGCTGCTTTCGCTCTTCTCGGCATTCTTCTCTACGGGGGAGCTGTCCTTTTCATTGAAAAAGCGCAAAGCCGCGTCAATTTCGGCAGGGCCAACGCTTTGTTCGTTTTCCAACTTCTCCCACAGAGTCTTTAACACATAATGCGCAGTCTTAATGGCATTAGGATCGCCGGAGAAGGTAAGCCTTCCACCGCGATCGGCAATATCAAGGCCGAGCTTTTTTTCTAAATATGTCAGGTGAGAGTTGTGTTCCCCGAATAAAAGGGGGACGAGTGCGTTATCGCTAAATTCCAGAACTGGTTGTGTGCTCAAAAGCGGTATCTTTCCTTCGTTGTCCTATACCAATGATTATACCATGAATATAGTTCAAAATGCATGAAGGAAAGATAGAATTTTATGAATTGCTTGACGGGTGGCTCTATCCGCAGGCTGGCCCATGTTCCGTGCTGTCCAGTGTCGTGGATGCGACTTCGACATTATAAATAAAATCGGTCTTGTCCGATGTCATGCGCGTCGCGAAGGTTGCCATGTCATGAACGTGGCGCATTTCTTCGCTTTCGGTTTCATGGCGAAGCTGGGTTGTAACAAGAAAAAAGTTATCCAGATTGCCCGCCAATTCACGAAACGCGGTTCTTAATGCAGGTGTTTTTTTCTTGTACTTCGCAGATTGGCATTTGTCCTTCTCAATTTCTCTTAGCATATCAAGGCAATCGGAATGAATGATAACTTCAGGATGCCACCTGTCATTTTGCATCATGTCAGATAGTTCCTGTAGCGCCAGTGAGCAGGCCATAACTTCGGCTATCAGGCTGGAGCCTTTTTCGTTCGCGTGTGAGAGGCCAAGTTTTGTTACACCTTCCCTCTCTCTCTTACCAACAGTGGATGCCACTTTCCATGCCGCGCCCATAGCGTTTCTTTGTTCGACATAGCTACCATCCGTAAATACTTTGTATTTAGGGACTTCTTCTTGTTCGCTCTTGTTATCGTATGTCATATCTTTGATCCTAACCTTTATGCGCCGGGCTCGGGAGCTTCATTAGTAGGCGCTTGTCCTTGATTTTTCATGGCTTGGCGCTGCTCCAGCATTGCCAGAATTTCGTAATTCTCCAAACGGGACATATAGGTGCGTACAAGTTGTTCCGCCATTGGATCTTTGTTTCCGCTTTTGGCGCTCTCTTCGAAATGCTTCGTCAACATGCCGACAATCTTTTCCGGCCCTAGCTCTTCTTCTTTCATGCGCGCGGCCAGTCCTGGTGGAATGTCATCGCCTTCTTCCGTCATCACTTTAAGTAACTCGTGGCGCTTAACATCTACGGCGCTATAGTTAACTGTGGCGACAAGATTTTTATAGGCATCGCGGGAATAAATATCGGCAAAAGCACGAAAATCCGATACACCATTGCTGATATGTTGCTTTTCATCACCGCAAAAAATGACTTTTGAACCCTCGTGGTGCAGACGCTTAATACTATTGAGCAAGTGCGGCATTTTTGCCTTGTGGGCTTCATCAACGATCAGAACTGTGCGGCGTAGGTTTTCACCGCTTAAAGTTCCCATTGGCTGGATATCAATAACGCCTTGTTCAAGAAGGTTATCGCGTATTTTCTTACCGGCCTTGAAATCACCTTTTCCTAAGTGACCATCGAACGCTCTTAGAAACTGGCTAACATGATCATACATTTTTTCGTGATCATTACCTGGGCGGAAGCCAATCTCTTCACCGCCTTCATCAATCGGTGCGGTTAATAAAATTCTATCGGTTTTCCCTTCGCACAACATGCCCAGCACTTCACGAGCTGTGATATCAGTTTTACCAGAACCGGCAGGGCCGCGCAGGATCATGGCATCAAATTTATCAAATGCTGCTTTAAAATCTTGCTGGCCTGGGCTTAACTCCCACGTCTCGTTCGGACTAAAAACAAGCTTTCCGTCCTCTGTATATTCTGTGAGTCTTAGACTTGTCGGAGCGATAGGAGGAGTGCTTCCGGCTCTGTCATTCTGATTGCTGGGTTTGCGCTGTCCGCCTTCGGCTTGCGTCGCGAAATCTTGTGATGTACCTGAGCCGTGATTGCTATTTTGATTATTTTTTTTCTTCGGCATTTTATTCTCCCTATTCATCTAAGCGATGTCGTTATGTGTTGGCAGCGGTTGATATTTGCTCTGTAGTCATAATCTCTCCGCTTAGTGACTTGTCATATCCGCTTTCAATTTTTATGTCAACAACTTTTCCGATTAATCTTTCATTCGCCAAAGCATAAACAGATTGAAAATAGGCACTTTTTCCGATTAACTGGCCGTCTTTCTTGCCTTTGCGCTCCATCAGGATGGGCATAGTCAGGCCTTCGCACTTTTTATTGAATTCGAGTTGTTGTTCATTCAGCAGGGCTTGCAGGCGTGCCAGACGCTCGGACGCAACATCGGGGCGCACCAGATTTTGCATATTGGCGGCGGGCGTGCCGGGGCGGGCGCTGAAGATGAAGGAATAGCAAGACGCATAATTAACCTGGCGTACCATATCCATGGTGTCCTCGAAATCCTGATCGCTCTCGCCGGGGAAGCCAACGATGAAATCTGATGAGAAGGCCAGATCGGGGCGCGCCTTGCGTAAATCTTCAATGACTTTGAAGTAGAGGTCGCGGCCATGCTTGCGGTTCATGGCTTTCAGGATTTTGTCCGAGCCACTTTGAACAGGCAGATGCAGGAAGGGCATGAGTTTTTTCTCTGTGCCATGAACTTCGATCAATTCCTCGTCCATATCGCGCGGGTGGGAGGTCGTATAGCGAATACGCTCCAGCCCGTTAATCTTGGCCAGTTCCTTGATAAGTTTGGCTAAGCCCCAAACGCTGCCGTCCTTGGACATGCCATGGAAGGCATTGACATTCTGGCCGAGAAGGGTGATTTCCAGTGCTCCGCCATCGACAAGGCGCTTGGCTTCATCCACCAACCCTTCGGTTGTGCGGGAATATTCGGCTCCGCGCGTATAGGGTACTACGCAGAACGTACAGAATTTGTCGCAGCCCTCTTGTATGGATAAAAAGGCGCTTGCACCTTGATTAATATGTTCTTCGGGAAGAAAATCAAATTTAGAGACAGCCGGAAACTCCGTATTCACCAAACGGTTATCACCGAATGCGCCAAGGGTCTTGGCGATCATCTCCGGTAATTCATGGTATGTCTGGGGGCCAAACACCATATCGACATAGGGAGCGCGTTCCATGATGAAATCGCCCTCGGCCTGCGCCACACATCCGGCCACGGCCATCAGCATGCGGCTACCGTCTTTTTCTTTCTCTTCTTTATGCTCTTTCAAGCGGCCCAGCTCCGAGAAAACCTTATCTGTCGCCTTTTCGCGAATATGGCAGGTGTTCAGGATCACCATATCGGCATCTACAGGGCTATCCACAGTTTTATACCCAAACGGGGAGAGAATATCAGCCATGCGGTTGGAATCATACACATTCATCTGGCATCCCCATGTCTTGATGAAGAGCTTTTTGTCTTTTTGTGCGATAGGTGTTTCCTGCATGGCTAATCCTTGCTAAGTTTTTGCGGTTTGGTTTATGCTGGTTTTCATCCGCATATATGCAAAGTTTCTGGAGAAAAGCAAGAATTATGGCGACAAAAACAATACTGGCACTAACGCCCGGTCATCCGGGGCAGCTCGAGGCTCTGGAAAAGGACTTTACCATCTTGCGCCTCTGGAAAGAGCGCGACGCCGAGGGCGCGATTGCCGAGCAAGCCAATAATATCGTGGCCATTACAACCTATCTAGCGCCTGTGCGAGAGGTATTGATGGACGCGCTGCCCAATCTGGAAATCATTGCAATCGGCGCTGCCGGATACGACCATATTGATCTGGAGGCCGCCGCAAAGCGTAGAATTACCGTCACCAATACGCCTGATGTGCTCACCGATGATACTGCTGATCTGGGGATGACCTTAATGCTCACCCTGCTGCGCCGCGTGGTTGAGGGGGATGCGTTTATACGCGCCGGGCTTTGGACGCAGAAGGGCTTTCCGCTCGGGCGCACGCCGCGAGATAAAACGTTGGGGATCGTGGGTATGGGCGCGATCGGACAAGCGCTGGCCAAACGGGCTGTCGCTTTCGGCATGCATGTCATTTACCACGGGCCCAATATTAAAGATGTTCCGTACGTCTATTATGATGATCTGGAAGAGATGGCCGTGCAATCGGATGTGCTGGCCTTAACTTGTCCTGGCGGTGCCGCGACCAAAAATATTATTAACTACAATATCCTTGGCCATCTTGGCAGTAATGGCTATCTGGTTAACATTGCAAGAGGCTCTGTCGTCAATCAGGAAGACCTTCTTATCGCACTCAGCAATAAAATTATTGCGGGCGCGGCGCTTGACGTATACGAAAATGAACCCAATGTTCCTGATGCATTTTTTGTTATGGACAATGTTGTTCTGAGCCCTCATATTGGCTCCGCAACTTTTGAAACGAGACGTGTAATGGGGGAATTGGTCGTGGCCAATATACGCGCTTGTTTAAATGGTAATAAAGTGCCCAGCGCTTTAACGGTTTAAAAATCTAGATTTTGGTGTTTAAGAAATGAAAAACTTTATATTCGCGTTCATACTGATTGTTCTATCCTCCACATCTTCTTATGCTGCCTCATGTTACAAGGCTGGTGAAGCCGAAGCGGAGCAGGGCATTCGCATTCATAGCGAGCTCATGGTGATCGGCCTGAATTGTCAGCATATGGCCACAGCCAACGGTAAAAACCTCTATGCGGCATACCGGGAATTCACGGCTCTGCATGGCAATCTTTTTGGTGGCTACGAAGAGGTTCTTATGGCCTATTTTCGCAAGAACGGCATGAATGCCGACGCGCAGATCAACACGCTGCGCACTCAGTTCGCCAATAAAATTTCGAACGATGCGGCCAAAATGCGTCCGGACATTTTCTGTTCACGCTATTCACCGCGTATTGTGCAGGCGGCCTCTATGAACCAGCAGGATTTGCGCAAATGGGCGGCGACTATCTATCCGTCGCATCCGGTCTCCAAACCGCTTTGTGATCAATAGGTTAAGCATCTTTTTTGCTTGGGGGTAATTTACGGATTACCCCAGAAGCGCCTTTTACAGACGTTTATCTCTCTTTATGATTGGAACAAATAATCTTAGGGAGATTTCATGTCATTCGAAAATATACTGATTAGTTGCGGCCTGAAAACAGCCGAAGGTGAAGCGGGCGCGCAGGATTTAGCTGTTGATGCCGCACCCGCTGGTTTTGACGAAATCATCAACCAGACCTTTGCCCCCATCGCTGATTGCGCATCCAGCATTGTCTTTTATTCCGTTCCTATTATGGATGGCTCCGGCGGTGTCTTGATTGAGGTCAAATTGCTTTTGATCTGGCTGGTCATGGCGGCGCTGTTCTTCACGGTCTACTTGAACTTTATCAACTTCCGCTATTTCAAAATGGCCATTGATGTGGTGCGCGGGAAATACGACAAAGACGACGATGCTGGGCAGGTCAGTAGCTTTCAGGCTTTGGCCGCTTCCCTCTCGGGTACAGTTGGTTTAGGTAATATCGCGGGCGTAGCCGTGGCTATCTCGGTCGGCGGACCCGGCGCTACGATCTGGATGATCTTAATGGGTTTATTCGGTATGTCTTCGAAATTTGCCGAGGCCGCGTTAGGGGTGAAATATCGCCATCACCCCGATCCGAATGATCCTTCGGTTATTTCAGGCGGCCCGATGTATTATCTGCGTGATGCATTTGCCAACCGCAATATGCCGCTGCTAGGGACGTTTTTCGCCAGCCTGTTTGCCATTTGCTGTATCGGCGGTGCTGTTGGCGGCGGAAATATGTTTCAGGCCAATCAGGCCTATCAACAAGTGGTCAATGTAACGGGCGGTGATGCGAGCTTTTTTGCCGATAAGGGCTGGCTATTCGGGCTTGGCCTGTCGCTATTGGTGGGCGTTGTTATTGTGGGCGGTATTAAATCAATCGCGAGCGTTGCTTCGAAACTTGTTCCTTTAATGGGGCTTATTTATATGCTGGCGGGGTTGACCGTTCTGGTGATCTTTTACCAGCAAATTCCATCCGCTTTTGTTGCCATATGGGATAGTGCCTTTAGTATGCAGGCCGGATTTGGCGCTTTATTGGGCGGCATTTTGAATGGTATTCAGCGCGCGGCGTTTTCTAACGAGGCCGGTTTGGGCTCTGCCGCGATTGTGCACTCTACGGCCAAAACCAATAGCCATATCTCCCAAGGGATGGTGGCGATGCTAGGCCCGTTCATTGACACCGTCGTGATTTGTACTATGACCGCATTGGTAATCGTTGTGACTGGTGCCTACGCAACTATTCCGGAAGGCGTTGACGTGCAGGGTGTATCCCTGACCTCCGAAGCCTTCGCAGCCGGAATAAGCTGGTTCCCGTATGTGCTGGCACTCACGGTCTTCCTGTTTGCATATTCGACAATGATTACATGGTCGTATTACGGGGAAAAGGCCTTGACCTTCCTCTGTGGAGAAAACAAGGCTCTGGGCTACGCCTACAAATTCGCCTTCTGCGCGTTTGTAGTCATAGGTTCATCCACAGAGTTATCCTCAATTGTGAACTTCTCTGATGCCATGATCTTGTCCTTGGCCATACCAAACATTGTGGGCTTGTATATACTCGCCCCTGAGCTAAAAGCCGACCTCAAGGACTTTATTGCCAAGGTGAAAGCTACATAATTTTATCCACACGGCTTGGGTAACTGCGAAAGGGCTTTCATCAAGCCCTTTCATTTTTATCCACCGTTTGCTGTGGAGATGTGGATAACTCTTCGTTGATTTGTGCATTTTTCCGTGTCTTTATCTAGCTCTTCATACATACCCTAGGAGCAAGTAAGCATGGACGACAAAGTCACCAAAGCCACCAATGAGTCTGAAAACATCTCTGACGATCAGGCAAAAGCCTCATCCAAAGGCCTTGATGGTATAATGGCCTTAACTTCAGGTGCCGATGAATTGCTCGGGCTCGATAAGGCTTCCAAAAAATTTGGTGATCTGCGCGCCACGCGACTTGATGAATTGCGCGAAAAGGCCTCTACAACCAAGAAAGCTGGCTCTGCGCTTGGCGGGTTGAAAATTACTTCGGCTCCGAAGATGGAATTACAATCCGGCCTTGGTTCCTACGAGAATGATAATGCCGAGGAAGAGGAATCCGTTGTCGTCCTTCAGCCTTCTAATGATCCCGGCGTTACGGCCAAAATTAACATGCGCACGAAAATCACCTATGCAGCGGCGACATTACTTACATGGGGATGGTTTGTTTTCTGCGCGTCCTACATTATTGGCGCAAGCGGGGATATTTCCCTTACGCCGCAGTCCTTGGGCTCTCTCATAGCCGGTGTATTTGCACCCCCGGCCATGCTTTGGCTTATTTTGGCCAATATGAACCGTCAGGCCGATGTGCAGATTTATGCTGCTTCCTTGCGTAAAGAGCTTCAAACCTTGCTCTTCCCGTCTGAAGAAAATGCCAGCGTTATCAATAAAGATGTCGAGCGCTTGTGCCGTCAGGCAGCGGAGGTCTCTGCCGCGTCTAAGGCCGTACTAAAATCTCTCCAGCGCGCCCGCCAAGGTTTGCGCGTAGAAATCCGTGATTTTTCCGGCGTTTCGAAAAAGGCCGAGTTCCACATCGACCGTTTGGCAGAATCCCTGCAAGACCGCACGACAAAACTGGAATCCCTGACCCAGGATATCGAGCAGCGTACGGCAGGCATTGATGAAAAAACCCGCGCAGGAGCCGAGGCCTGGGATCAGGCAACCTTGAAAGTCTTCGAGCGTACAGCCGAGATGGAAAGCGCCCTGAATAAAGGCGCGGACATGCTGCTCTCCACTGCCGATAAAACGCATGAGAAGACTATAATCATTGAAGAGCAACTCAAAACAAATAACAAAACCCTCGAAGAAGCCGTTGAACGTGCCGCCGAAAAGCTTGAAGCTTTGAACGGCAAAATGGATACGCACCATAAAGGTATGGAAGAGGCCATCGAGAAGATGTCTGACCAAACGCAAGGCCTCAGCGATCTATTGCGTACGCAAGTTGAAGACCTTAGCGATGTCACGCAGAATGCGCTGGACACGATGGGACGCTCTGAAGGTATGATCAAAGCCAGCCGTGAAGAGCTTAATAAAGCCAGCGATGATCTGGCCTATCAGGCAGAGCGTATTGGCGATGTTGTACAAACATCCGTTGATAGTCTGGATAAAGCTGTGGATAACATTGTGGATCATTCCGGCAAGATAGAGTTGCGTATTGAGGAGCGTGTTGAAAAAGTCCGCACAGCTATCTCTGGCATAGGGCGTGAAGCCGAGACCATAGAGGAGGCAGGTAATGCTGCCGCTCATAAGCTAGGTGAAGCACTGTCACTGGCGCTTTCCGGCTCGGAAGAGGTGAGTGCATCAGTTCGCCGCGCTGTGGCATCACTTAGTGAGGCGACCAATACAGCCAAACAACAGGCCACCGAAATGGTGGAGGCTACCGCGCAGCGTATTGGCGAGCTCGGTGATAGCAACGCGTCCAATATGGACAATCTGAAAAATGTGATTTCTTTGCTCGATGAAAGCCGGAAGAAAATCGAAGGCACTGGCGAAAAAACACGTACGCATATGGAAGAGTTGGCGCTAGCCGTGGCCAAGCAGGGCGAAGACTTATCTCTTTCAACGCGTACACTGGAAGAGCGCGTGGAAAAAATCCGCTCCGCTTTGGCCGAGCCCTTGCATGATATTAACAAAGCCGTGGCCGATGCAGATGGCCGTCATGAGCAAATCGAGACAACACTGCGCCGCCGCGTGACAGATTTGAACGAGGCCACCGAAAAGGCCGTCAGTAGTGCAGAGACCATTCGTACCACATTGCGTGGGCAGGCGCAGGAAATCGCTACACTTTCAGGCCAGATTGCGGGCAATACGCGCACGATTAATGAACAAATCAGCCAGCAAAAGGATACTTTGTCCGTACAGGTGAATGAATCATTGGAGGGTATTGAGAAAGTTCATGAGGCTCTAGTGCTTCAATCGGGATCGCTTGAAAAAATATCGCTTAAAGCCATTGATGGGATGTCCGGCTTTACAACCCAGATAGAAGCCCGGGCGCAGGATATATCCAGCTTTACCTCTCAGGCCTTTACCGATTTACAGGGCATTGACCAGTCGCTGGACGGCAAAATCATGCTGCTGAAACGCCAAGCCGACAGCGCCATGGAATCTGTTGTCAGTGTCAAGGAAGCTTTGGAAAATTCCGCCAGTGATATCGAGCCGATTTATCTGCGCGCGATAGAACAGGCCGAAGACGCGTATACGCGCTTTGAGCGCTTGAAAGCAGGCTTTGAAAGCTCAACGGATAGCAATTTGTCCCGCATGCAACAAATCGGTATCGTCTTTGACGAGCGTTTGACCCAGCTTCGTCAAGGTTCCGACAATGCCGCTGATGTCCTGCGTAGTTCCAGCGATCACTTGAAAGAGCGGGTGGAAGATATCGAAAATGCAGCCAAGTCTGCACACACCAAAATGCAGGATATATCTGATTCCTTAAGTGATCAGGCCACTGATATTCACCTTTTGACCGATCAAGCAATTTTGAAGGTCGAAGGCGTGCAGAAAGTGATTAATGAGCAATTCCATGAGCTTTCGGCCTCTGTCGGTCAGGCTGTTGCCCAAATTCAAGATGTCGGAAATGAATTTGCCCGTCAGGCTTCCAGCGTGGGGGATGCCGCCGACGGTGCCTCAAGTGATATGGAGATCGCAGGCGAGCGTACGCGTAGCGAAGTCCAGCGCTATCAGAAAGAGGCCGCAGGCGTGATTTCCTATACAGAAGGTCTGGTCGCCGGCATGAAAGAGGAGGCCGATAAATTGCTCTCCCAGGCCGAAGAGGCCCTTGGAAATCTTCGCAAAGCGGGTGACAGTTTCTCTGTACGTGCCCGTGAAGTGGCGGAGCAGATGAAATCCTCATTGCACACTTCTGCTGCTTATGGACAGGAGCTGCGCTCACAAGCGGCGCAAATTTCCAATGCTTCGGCCGATACGGCAGAGCGTTTGAGTAAATCTGTTTCTATCCTGACCCACCGTGTGGACGATATTGAAAAAGCCGCCAATGATGTGAGCATCAAAATCGAGCGGTCACGCCGTGGCTTGTCCGAGGAATCCGAGCGCTTGCTCATGGTGTCTGCCGAGACGATGGAAAGTATCAACCGTGCGGCTTCGACCTTCGGTAAACAATCTGAATCGCTCTTTAAAGCTTCGGAAGATGCGAAATCATTTGCAGAGAAAATTGCCGGGCGTGACGCCTTCATGTCATCGGCAAAATTTGTTGTCGAGAGCCTGCATTCCTTATCAGTAGATTTAACCCGCATGATGAAAGGTGACATTTCTGATAAAACATGGAAAGCCTTCCAGAAGGGCGATGTCGCAGCCTTTACCCGCAAGCTTGTTCAGCTTGGTGATAACGTGCCGCTGGAGCAGGCGCGGGAGAAGTTTTCCAAGGACAACGAATTCCGCACATATGTGCAGCGTTATATCCGCCAGTTTGAAGAGCTTTATGATCAAGCCACGGCAAATGATCATGGTTCCTTGTTAACCTCAACCTTTGCATCAAGCGAAATCGGCAAGCTTTATCAGCTATTATGCGAAATTTCTGCGCGCGATACTAAATTTGGTGCCGGCATGTTAAAAGCCTCTTAATACTTTCAATGGTAAAAGAAAGATTGATATATATCTGGAAACGGATAAAATTTTTAACCTGAAACGGTTACAACCAGAAGAGGTTCACAAAGTGACAACAAAGTTTTGTCAGGGAATATCCGACATATCCGATAGTTATAGCGGCTTTATTATTGATCAATGGGGGGTACTTCATGATGGCGATAAACTTTTTGATGGCGTGGTTGATTGTCTGAAAGAGTTAAAGTCCCGCAATAAATTCATTATTATTTTATCGAACTCCGGTAAAACGGCAGAGGTGAATAAAGAGCGCTTGAAAAAAATGGGGCTTGGCCCAAGTCTTTATGATGTGATCATGACCTCGGGCGAGATGACATATCAGGGTTTGAAAAATCAGGATGAGGGCGTCTTCAAGGATCTTGGAAATAAATGCTATTTAATCAGACGCGGCGATGACACGTCGATTGTCGATGATCTTGATGTTGAAATTGTAGAAGACGTTAATGACGCTGATTTTATGATTATCAGTGGTACGGACGCGCCGAACAAATCTATCGAAGATTATGAACCTGCTTTGCGTAAGGCTGCTCAGAAACGCTTAAAAGCGCTATGTGCAAACCCCGATAGTCAGGCCATCAGAGGCATGGGCGCTATTATGGGGCCGGGCACAATTGCGCAGCGTTACAAGGATTTCGGCGGCGTTGTGCATTATATAGGCAAGCCGCATCAGCCGATTTTCCAGCATTGTCTGAAAATTCTGCAACAAAATGATATATATCCCGGCCAGACGGTGATTATAGGCGATTCTATGGCACATGATATTGTCGGTGGCTCTATGGCCAATATCGACACATGTTTGGTAAAAATCGGTCTACATAATGCGTCTTTCAAAACCGTGAAGGATCGTGCCGAATTAACCAAGGCCGTGAATTTATTGGCGGGGCGTTTTAATAACGTACACCCGAATTATATGGTGAATAAGCTGGTTTGGGGCAATCCGCTGCCCGATCGCAAGCATAGGAAGCGTACGGCACGCCGTTAGGCAACTGCCTAGCTTCTGCGGTTTTTATAAAAATCTTCCAATACTTTTGGCGGCAACAAAACCTCCATTGCGGCGCGTATTTCTGGCAGGGCTTTTAGGGCGGCTTCCTCGCCAAGCGCTATAAGCTCTTCCGCTTTTTCAAATTCCAATAGGCCGATATGGCCGATCTCCGGCTTGATATGCACATCAGGCGGATCACCGGCAAGGCGGGAACGCGTCAGGCGGTCTTGCATAATATTCAGGGCAGAGACCATGACACCAAACAGACTGGGATGATTGGCTTCGCGGCGGAATAATTTACGCGACAAGCTTGATTTTTTTAACATTCCTTGATCTTCCAACGGAACATCATTTTCATCAAACACATCAAATCCGGCCACTTTTTGATATTTCTTGTCCGGGTCGGACGCTTTACCGATTAGATCAGCATTCAAATCCACAGCGATGGTCATATGCGCGCCCAAAGCGCGGCAGGGCGAGACAGGAACCGGATTGACCAGAGCCCCATCCACCAAAAAACGGTGATTATATTCTGCAGGCGGAAAAACGCCGGGCAGGGCAAAGGACGAGCGCATAGCGTCGCTGAGTAAGCCTTTACGAAGCCAGACCTCGTGCCCCGTCTTTAAATCGGCGGCCAGCGCAACGAACGGGTAGGGCAAATCTTCGATCATAATGCCGCCGAAATGCTCTTCCATTAATTTCATCAGACGGTTGCCTCCGATTAGCCCTGCGCTTCGGACTCGAAAATCCAGATAAGAGAAAATATTGAGACGGTTTAGTGATAATGACCAATCTTCAAGTTCTTGCATTTTACCGGCAAGATAGCTGCCCCCAACAACGGCGCCGATAGAGCTGCCGGTCACAATGCTGGGCGTAATGCCGTTTTTCTGCAGAACCTTAAGAACGCCGATATGAGCAAAGCCTTTTGCCAGACCGCTGCCCAAGGCCAGACCAACACCCTTAATCCCGTTGTCCGGCATTGCGCCGGGTAATTCGTCATCCATGATTTGTTTTTGCTTTTATTCTGTCATAGTTTATTGTTCAGGTTCATTTTATCATAGAAATTAAAGTAATCGTATGACTGAAACTGCTGCAACGCCGCAAGACCAAGGCCTATCGGAAGAAATTTCGCCGAAGCCTGAAACCATGCGTATGGTAAAGCGCTTGGCGCGTGAATATTTGAAGCCTTATATGGGCACGCTTGGGCTGGCCTTTTTCTTTATGGTCATCGCCGCGGCCATGACGGCGGGCATAGCGCAAATGATGCAGCCCGTTCTTGATGGCGTGCTCAGCGCAGATAGTCAAGGCAGAATGGTTTGGAGCGTTGCTGCGGCCTTGTTTGGTACATTCTTTCTGCGCGGTATATCGACTTATTTGCACGTTATTCTGATGAACAAAATTGGCCAGAATATTGTGGCGGATATCCAGACGACTCTTTTTGCCAAATTTATGAACATGGATTTGGCCTTCTTTCATGCGAACCCTAGCGGACAACTGATTTCCCGCGTGGTTAATGACGTTAATGTTATGCGCATTGCTGTATCGGACAGCTTGACAGGATTGGGAAAAAGTACACTGACATTGCTGTTTTTAACGGGGGTCATGTTCTATCAGGATTGGAAATTGTCGCTTGCAGCTTTCATTATCTTTCCCTTCGCCGCGCTTTTTGTGGCGATGCTTGGCAAGCGCCTGCGACGCGTTTCCGGCTCCATTCAAGACGAAATGGCCGGGCTTTCCGATATGTTGTCACAAATTTTCCAAGGCATACGGCAAGTCAAAGCGTACGGTATGGAGGATTACGAGCAACAGCGCGCCGGCAAAGCGATTAAAAAGGTGAAGAACCTTAATATGAAATCCGTACGTACGGGCAATCTATCCACGCCTGTGAATGAAATTTTGGTCGGGATCGTACTTTTCGGAGTTATTGGTTATGGCGGGACGCAGGTTGCGAATGGCGAGATGACAGGCGGCCAGTTGGGTGCTTTTCTTGCGGCCTTCATAATGGCGTATGAGCCGATGAAGAAATTGGCGAAACTCAACAATACTTTGCAAACAGGTCTTGGCGCGGCAGAGCGGGTTTTTGCCTTGATGGACCGTGATATTACAATTAATGATCCTGCTACGCCTGCGGTACTGCAAGAGGCTAAGCCGGATATAAGGTTTGATAATGTTGAATTCCAATATCCTGAAAACGATGCCAAAGCCTTGGATAAAATCAGTTTTACGGCGCAAAGTGGTAAAGTTTTGGCGTTGGTCGGTCCCTCGGGTGGCGGAAAAAGCACCGTGATAAATCTCATCCCCCGCTTTTATGATGCCGATGCCGGTTCAGTTAAGATTAACGGGCAAGATATTAAAGATGTTAGCATGGCATCGCTCCGCAACCATATTGCGCTTGTGTCACAAGATATTACGATCTTTGATGATACGGTTGCTAATAATATCCGCTATTCCAAGCCAGAGGCCACGCAGGAAGAGATCGAGCGCGCCGCCCGCATGGCCTATGCGCATGATTTTATCAGTACAATGCCTGAGGGGTACCAAACGCGTTTGGGCGAAGACGGTGTGCGTCTTTCCGGCGGGCAGAAACAGCGCATTTCAATTGCGCGCGCGGTGTTGCGGGACGCCCCGATATTGCTGCTGGATGAAGCCACCTCGGCGCTCGATAACGAATCAGAACATGCCGTTCAACAGGCGTTGGAAGAGTTGCAACATGGCCGCACCACTATTGTTATCGCCCACCGCCTGTCCACTGTACAAAGCGCGGATAAAATTATCGTGCTGGATAAGGGCAAGATCGTGGAGCAGGGCAAGCATGATGAATTGCTGGCGCTGGACGGTTTATATGCAAAAATGTATCACGTCGGCTTATCCTGAGTATGAGGAGCTTTATTAAGCGGAACCAAGCCTTATTAATAGGATGCCTGATTGTATATTTCGTGTTTCTGGCTTACCTAACCATTTATCAGCGCAGCTTTATCTATTTCCCTAGTAATATTAGGCCGGATATTGCCCGCTTTGAAGATGTGCCTAGGGATTTTACGGTTCTGACGACTGATGATCTTGAACTAACAGGGCTTTATTGGCCGCCGGCCACGCCTCAAGACCTGACGATAATCTTCTTTCACGGCAATGCGCAGGATTACGGCTTTTATTTATCATTGGCACGGGACTATACGTCGGCGGGGTATGGGTTCTTATTGGCCGAATATCGCGGTTTTGGTGGAAATCCTGGTGCCCCTGACGAGCAAGGGTTGTATAGCGATGCGCGCGCTTATATCTCCACGCTGAACGAGCGCGAAAAAATTGCCTTCAATAATATGGTGCTTATGGGCTTTTCGCTGGGTAGCGGTGTTGCTGTCCAAATGGCGACAGAGTATGCAGATATAAGAGCGCTGGTTTTGCAGGCCTTTTATAGTACGATGACGGAGGTGGCAAAACGCCAATACTGGATGTTTCCCGTAGATTGGGTTATGCGTGATCAATACCGCAGCCTTGATAAAGTCGAAGACATTAAAATGCCCGTACTTATGATTCACGGCGAGCGTGATTCCATTATCCCAATATCATTGGCACAGAGCCTTTATGAAGCCGCGCCCCAGCCAAAAGTTTTCATTCGCTTGCCTCAAGCGGGGCATAATGATTTATATTTCCACGGTGCAAAAGGTCACACGCTTGAGTTTCTACAAAGCCTCGACAAGAAATAATACTTAAGGTGCAGGTTGATCCGGCTGAACCTTCATGTTTTTTGAAGATTTGCTCTTGGGAGTTTTCGTTTCCAGCTGTTTATCCCGATGTCTGATCAGGCGTTTTACGTGGCGCCTTGGATCAATTGACCCCGGGCTGGTGTCAATATTATCAAATTGGCGTTTATTTAGGCGAATATCAATTTCAACAGATTTGCGCAAAAACTCATCCTTGATACCTTTATTTGGTTTACCATTGTCTTGCATAGCAATGTTATCAATTAAACCCAAACGTTGAGCCATATAGGCGTTTAGATACACATCTGGTGACATATACTCTTTTAAAAGCTTGCGTGTTTTGGGGTTTTCATCATCCAAACCCATAAAATGCGCGTAATGGCTCTCCATAATATCGCGCGTTTCACTTAAGGATTTTGCATACTCTTGCATCTCGTCTTCATTGGCACCGTTCACTCCGCGTGAAGGCTGGTGTGTCATTTCGCGCGCATTGGGAAGCATGGTGCGATGACCCGGGCTTCCTGCGCTTAGCAAGAATGACCCCATTGAAGCCGCGAGCCCAAAGGATACTGTTTTAACGGTTATACCCTCGCTCATCAGGTCACGCATTGTATCGAAAATTGCGAGCCCGTCATAAACCGACCCGCCGATAGAATTGATCCAGAATGTAACCGGTTCTTTATTTTGCCGTGCCAGCGCGCGCATTTGCAAAACAACCGAATGCGCACTTTCTCTGCTGATCTGCCCTTGCAGAAAAATTTCCCTATGTTGCAGGGCATGATGGGGAATAGCTGTTACTGGAGGTGTTGAGGGTTTATTATCATTCGTGGCCGGTGCCTTTTGATCCGGCGTGCTGACAGCGTTAAACGCCTTATCATTGCGATGAGGTTTATTCATTTTTTTGTCCCTGTTCTTTATTATGTTTTTTATTTTTATGCTTAAATATAATGTATTAATTTTTCTTTATCAAGATGCATTGTACATTGATGCTTTTCGGGTATTATCGCTTAATACTTACGAAGGAGATTTATTTCATGCCTTGTCATTCTGCCCTTTTAGAAAATGTTGTGGTCGTCCAGCCTGAAACACTGGTTGAAAAAGTTCTTGCCGATATGCGCAAGAAAAAAGCACGGCTGTGCGTAATTGTTGATGAGGGCGGCGCATTGCTTGGGTATCTGGATATGCAGATTTTGCTCAAGAATTTGCTGCCCGTCTCTCTCAGCGTTCAAATGCCGGGACATAACGCCGATATGATGGTTGGCGCTGCGCCGGGAATTGCCAAGCGCCTACGAAAAGTCAAACCTGTTGCCGTTACGAATGTAATGGAGCGTAAGCTGCATTCTGTTTTGCCGAACACACCTTTGTGGG